>DATKWX010000042.1:0-21724 GCA_035529355.1 Bathyarchaeia archaeon | reverse complement strand
CGACTACCGTAGTCAGACTAAACCAGAGATTAAAATTAAGAAAACCAAAATCAAAAAAAACCAAACCTTTCAGAAAGCAAGCATTAAAAAGAGTCAAAAATAAATTACCATGGAAAATCGGCTAAAAAAATACCTGCAGATTGCCAAAATGGTCTGGTACGAGAGTTTTACGTACCGCCTCAATTTTATTGTGTGGCAATTAAGATCATTCCTCCTCCTGCTCGGCGGTTATTTTTTCTGGTATGCGGTTTATCGTTTCAACAATCAGATAGGTGTTTATGACGAGAAACTGATGTTGACATATGTTCTTTTGAGTTCTTTTCTCCAATCTCTAATTTTAACTTCGCGTAGTTTTCAAATCGCCGAGGATATTGCCACCGGCAGATTAAACAATCGTCTTATAAAGCCGATAAGTTATCTTAAAAGCATGTTTTCTTTGGATTTAGGCGTCAAAGCCGCCAGCATTTTCTTTCTTTTTTTTCAATTAGCGCTGATTTTTATTGTTTTGAAACCGCCATTTTTTGTCCAAAAAGATCCTTTACAACTCTTAAGTTTTATTCTTGTTTCATTTGGCGGTCTTTTTATATATTTTTATTTAAGCTCGCTTATCAGTCTTGTCACCTTTTGGTATCCTGAAGACTACGGTTGGCCGGCCAGATTTTTATTTATGGTAGTCAACAATTTTCTTTCCGGTGGGGTTTTGCCTTTGGATATTTTACCTGTGCCTATTTTTAATTTTTTGCGCTTTCTTCCGTCAGCCAATTTTATTTTTTTTCCGCTTCAAGTTTACCTGGGAAAGGTTAATCCTTCTCAACTTTTTCATGGCTTTTTAATGATATTATTTTGGATTATCGTACTAAAAATTATTACCGATTTTACTTGGAAAAAGGGCCTGAAAAATTATACGGCTGTAGGTATATGAATTTAAAAAAATATTTTTACCTCTGGTGCCGAACCACTATTTTATCCTTGCAAAGCAAACTTAGTCGCCGGGGAAGCTCAGTAATCTTTATTTTAGGAAAGTTTGTCCGTTTTACCTTCTACATCTTTTCCCTTTTGGTTGTTTTAGGCAAATCCCAAAAAATTGCCGGTTTTGACATTAAACAAATGATCAACTTCTTTTTAATCTTTAACTTATTTGATCTTCTAGGCCAGTTTTTTTTCCGCGGAATTTATTGGTTTAGGGGCAAAATTATTTCCGGTATGTTTGACCTCTCTTTAATAAAACCGGTCAACCCTTTATTTCAAGTTTTGATTACCGATACCGACCTTTTGGATTTACCTTTATTGTTAATGGTTATTGCTATGCTAATAAAGCAAAACTTAAATATTTCCTTGGTCAATTTAACTTTATTCATTTTAGTTTCCATTGCTGCTTTCATTGTTGTTACTAGCCTGCATATTTTAATTGTTTCAATTGGTATCATTACTACAGAGGTAGATAATACGGCTTGGATTTACCGTGATTTGAGTTTACTTGCGCGTGTGCCGGTAGATATTTACCTTGGTTCAGTTAGGGCTTTTTTAACCTTTGTTCTTCCTCTGGCGGTTATTTTTACTTTTCCTGCCAAAGCGATGATGGGTATATTATCTTGGTCTTGGATAATATACTCATTAATTTTTTCTTCTTGTATTCTGTTTTTTGCTTTGAATTTCTGGCGTTTTGCCCTTAAAAAGTATTCCAGCGCTTCCTCTTGATCCGCCAGTCCCGCATGAGCTAAGCTCAGCTTTGCTAAGCGTGGCCAGTTGGCAGACTGTAGAGTTCTCGTGGTAAAATTCATCATATGGAGAAAAAAGCTTCACCGGTGTGGCTAATTATTTTTTTATGCGCCATTATTGTTGGTTTCGTTTGGTTGGTGGCCAAAGTTAGATACCAAATGACGGTTAGTTTGCTTAATCAGGAAATCCAAAAATTAACTGAGGAAATTGAACAGACTAAAAAAGAGAAAGAGGAACTAAAAGAAGAGTTATTTTCTGTTCCAGCCTCTTCTTCGGCTAACTTAAAACAAAGTCCTTCGGCCCAGGTTAGTCCCACACAGTCCGCCACTTTGGAGCCAAAAACTGCCACTGTCAGTTCAGAAAGGTAGTTATGCCCGGAAAAGAAAGTATTCCAGTTTACGAGGAGCCGCTTTTAGAAAAAGAAAAAAAATTTGTTTGGCGCATTTTAGGCCTTAGTGTTTTAATTGGCGCTTCCTACCTGGCGCTGAAAAATATAATTATCCCTTGGTTAGGAGTACAGGCAAACAATATAAGAAAGCTTATAAAGTAGTTTTCTTTCTGAATTTTAAAGGGAACCCTGACCTTTCAGGCCAGGGAGGCTTCACTCCAACCGCGCTAGCCCTTTTTCCCTACTTTTAGCAAAGCAATATTTGAAGAAAAAGTAGCTCAGTAAAAGGTAAACAAAGTTTAAGCCAAAACTTATTACCAAATTAACAAAGGGGACCTTTCCGGTTGATAAAACCTTGCGCATCCCTTCAAAAATATAGGAAGAAGGCAAAATTCTGGCAATTTTTTGCGCCCATACAGGAAGAGAGCTGACCGGATAATAAAGAGCGGAGAAAGGCGCCAAAAGGGTTACGCCGGCCCAGGCTAGGCTTTGGATGTTTTTACCAAAAAGGCTAATCAACCCGCTTACTATTAGTCCGACCCACCAGCCGACTATCAAAAGGCTGGCAAAAAATGGCAGCAAAAGCCAGCCGAAATTAAGGATATTAACCGAATAAAGCAACCAGGCAACCAAGCCGGCAAAACTGACAGAAACAATCATATTAATAAAACCCAAGCTAAATACGGCCGTAATCCATTCTTCAACTCTAAGCGGCGTGGCAAAAAGATTGACCAAATTTTGATTCCATAATTCTTCCAAAAAATTAACGGTGATTTCATACTGGCTCCGCCAAATCACCTGCCAAAAAATCAGGCCGGAAAGGAAAACCAGAACAAGATTGCTTACTTTTTGGTTAGCTTGTTGGATGTATTGGGTGGTTATTCCCCACAAAAGAATATCCAATGCCGGCCAGTAAAAACTATCAGTCAAACGTTCCAGATTATGCTTGAAGTTATAAAGATGTCTTATGATAACTGCCAACACTCGACTAAAATTCATTTGTTAGCTACCTCCAAAAAGAAATCTTCCAAAGTAGGACGCAAAATTTCAATTTCGTCGTATCTTACCCCGCGATCGGAAAGCTGGTATAAAGCTTTAGGGATAATCTCTTCATCAATTCTGAAAATAATCATCCTTTTTCGCCAATAAAATTTAATTTTTTGGGCCTTAAGATATCTTTCCAAAATATCCTTGGCTTTAATAACTACCATTTTAACTTTGGCTTTTTTGAGTTTCCGAATTAAACCTGTTGGTGTATCCTGGTAAATAATTTTTCCTTTATTTAAGAAAATTATGCGGTCGCAGATTTCCTGAACTTCATGCATATTATGGGAAGTAAAGAGCATCGCTACTTTATATTCTTTTTGCTGTTCAAGTAAAAACTTCCTTACTTTGACCGCGATGTCCGGATCTAAAGAAGCGGTTGGTTCGTCTAAAAGCAAGATTTCCGGATGGTTGAGAAAAGCTTTGGCGAGCAAAACTCTTGTTTTTTGACCGGCAGACAGCTGGTTTATGGCTTTGTTCCTCAAAGGCCAGACTTCAAATTCCTTTAGGAATTTTTCGATTCTTTCCTTGATATTTTTTACTTCGTAAAGCCGGGCATAAACAGCCAGGTTTTCCCAGACCGTAATCCGATGGGGTAGACCAATGTAAGCAGAGCAAAAATTTGTCCTTTTTAATACTTCTTTATTGTGTTCGTTAAACTTTTGACCGAAATAAAATATTTCTCCTGAACTCGGTGTTAAAGTTCCCAAAAGCATTTGGGTGGTAGTGGTTTTGCCGGCGCCGTTTGGGCCCAAAAGGCCAACAATTTCACCCTTGCCAATGGTAAAAGAAATATCATCCACCGCCTTTATGACCACAGGCTTTTTTCTCAGCTGCCACCAATTTTTATTAGAAAAATATTTTTTTAAGTTTTTGACCTCAAGAGCAGGCATGAAAGTATTATAAACTAAAAACAATGGGTTATCCAAAAAGAGCTTATGAGGTTTGGCCGTGGTTTTTGATAACTATAGCAAGTCTTCAATTTCCTTTCTTATATCTCTTAAAGATAGGGAGAAGATTTGGTTGATTTTTTTCTTCCATTGAAGAGGTGTGATGTGTTCTTCTTCAAGAGAATAATATTTTTTTATTAATTGGTCAAAGTTATTTTTTACAATTAGGAAAGTGTCGGTTTTGGCAAATTTTTTAATCAGGGGGTCTTTGTTTTTTCGAAGATAACAAAGATAAAAGGCCAATGATTGTTCTTCAGTATTCAAACCAAAAGCATCCCAGCCTGTTCCCGCTGCGTGTTTGCCAAAGACATTGTAAAGTTCTTCTTTGTCAGCGCTAAGCATGTTATCCTGGAACCCCGCTTGTTTTATGGGATCAACGCCGTTGGCGAGCAAATAGACATACAAGCGGGCGCATTTGGTACACTGGCCACACCAGCGTTTGTGTTTAGCCGCAACTGTTTCTGCCCAGCAAGACATTAAGTATTTAAAAGTTTTCTGGGCATATCTATTTTTTAAAATTCCTACGATTGCCAATTCATTCAAGCCCTGGATAAAAGTAGTGGTATAAACTTCTCCTTCGGAAAGAGCCTGAGTGACAATGGAAAGTTCTTCGGTTGCCTGGGCTGATTGGTCAAAGTCAGGATTTATTTTCAAACCTTCTTCATCATAGGCAAAATTATTAGTGCTTGTTTCGTTGCTAAAGACAATATAACCGGCCTTTTTTCTGTAAGCAAAGGGCAGGGCTAAAAGAGCCCAGGAAGTAAGAGCCAGTTCCCAGCCAAACCAGCCTTCACCGTAATCTCTTAAACTGCCGAAAGGGTTGTCCAGATAATAAACCTTTTTTTTGGTGTCTTGATACAGTTTTTTTATCAGTTTTAGTTTGTGTTCTTTAGAATAAATTTCCGTAGGTTCGTTAAAATATACTAATGTTGGTTTAAGGCCGATTTCTTTGGCAACATGATAAGTCAAAAAACTATCCTTGCCGAAACTGAAGGGAATGATTATTTGTTCATCAATTGTTCTCGGAAAACGGGGAGGAATATCTTTAGTTTCAGCAAAATAAGCCCGTGAATTTAACAAGGTTTTTAAAAGAGGAAAAACTTTAGTTCCTCTCTTGCCCCGGTAAAGATACCAATAAGCAGGGAGAAAATGCATGAAGCAGGCATTGGCCCAGGAGTAAACATGGGGATAGCCGGTATTGTATTCCATCCTAACGTTGTTTTTAAGTAAAAACGGCAGGTGAGCGGTAAAAATATAAGTAAGATTATCTGTTAATTTGACCTTATTTTCTTGCGGGTATTTACTCCAGACAGAATTAGGATATTCCACGCACAAATCTTTATTCAAAAGTGATGAGTTTATACGAATAGAAACGCCGCGCGGAGTAGATTCGCCTTCAATTTTAATCAGCGTTTCCCGTTCATCCCAAGGCCGCCATTTTCTTTTCTGGCAGTTGTTGTTTGTCTTTTCTACAAGACAACTACTTGGAGGTTTATCTTTATTTTCAGGGTTTTGATGAACCACTTTAAAAAGACTTATTTTCCTTACTGGAAATACCAGTGTTAGGTTGCAGTCTTGCCCAATCTAAAAAATAAAACTTTACCTTTTTAATTTAATTGTTTTTTTCTTTCCTGTCAAGAAGTTATTTTGTTAGGATATATCACTGACACTTCTTTTGTGTTTGTTAACACTTTGTCAACACCGGGTGTTGTCTCTTGATGTAACACCGGATTTTCCACCCCGGGGATGAAATACATTCAGCGTCATTCCCGATCCGCCAACCCCGCATCCTAAGCCTCCCCGTCATCCTGATTTTATTGAGAAAATTATATACCCCAGGCTTCCACGCCTGAGGAATAATTTTCTCAATGGGGTTTCCAAAGGGGATTCCCATTTGGTGTCACCTGGGGTTTAATACCCCTGGTGACAGGGGTGTCAGGGAGCAAAGCGACCGCCAAGGGGTGGAACCCCTTGGAAACGAACGAGTATAAGCGAGTGAGTTTATTTCAGGATCTATAAAAAATCTCTTGTTTCCTCTATAATCCTAAGTTAGGATAAGCCTAAATGAAGAAGCTTTTTAAAATTATTTTTTCAATTCCTATTTTCTTCTTCTTCTTGCTTGCTTTGGCTGATATCCTAAGCGGCGATGAGCCCTTAATTGACGAAACAATTATCGTTATCCTAACTTTAGTTTGGGTGGTTTATTTAATTAAACCATTCAAGCCCCCAAAATTTTTCTTAGCTTTTTTAATTTTTTTATTATCTACAGTGTTTCATAATGTTATTTCTCATCTTATGCGTTTTGAAGAACCGTTTTTCTTTTTACTTGCTTTACTTTCTTTTGCCGCTTCAGTAATATTGTTTTTTACATATTTGATTAGAAAATTTTTTAGAAGCGTAAAGCGCTAAATTTATTTTTAATTTTTCGTTTTAATTTTTAATTTTGTTCCATGATCCCTATAAGAGACCACAACCCATCAGGCAGTTTTCCTTTTATCAACTATTTTTTGATAGGAATTAATGTTTTGGTATTTATCTATACTCTTACCTTATCCGAGCAGATGTTGATGGCTTTTTTTGAAAAATACGCTATTATTCCCGCTTTAGTAATCAAAGGCCAACACCTTTTTTCCCTTGTTTCCGCCATGTTTTTACACGGTGGTATCGGCCACATTTTGGGTAATATGCTTTTTTTAAATATTTTTGGTGACAACCTGGAAGATAGGCTTGGCCATCTTAAATATTTGTTTTTCTACCTTATCTGCGGTTTAGCGGCGGCTGTTTTACAGATTTTTGTTGACCCTTCTTCAACAGTGCCAAATTTAGGGGCTTCCGGTGCAATTGCCGGAATTATGGGCGGTTATTTAGTCTTGTTTCCCCGCAATAAGATTGACATTTTATTTTCTTTTGGTTGGAGTTTAAGACAGACAACTGTTCCTGCTTATTTCATGCTTTTTTATTGGTTTGTGGCTCAGCTTTTTACCGGCGTGGGCAGCTTGGCTTATCAGGGTGAGATGATGGGTGGCGTAGCCTACTTTGCCCACATTGGTGGGTTTTTAGCGGGTTGGATTTTAGTAAGGCTCGGGTCGCGCTAAGCGCGACTTGGGAAAAAAAGTTATATGAAGTGATTATTGGTGATACCAACTGGTTCCTTACAAAAAGGACAATGGGTGCGGCTGTAACTTCGGCTGAAAATTGCCATTAAAAAATCAAAAAAATTAATCAAAAAAATATTTGCTCCTACTAACATCATTGGCAAAGCCACTACTGATGCCCACCAAGAAGGAGCAGGATGGTACAGAAATTTTAGTTCTTCTAAAAATAAGTCTATTTTAGCAAGATAAGGGATTTGAAAAATAAATTGACAAACTTGATCAAAAAAAACTGAAGGTGGAAAAGGTTCAATCAATTTTTTGAAGAAAATAAAACCGGTTGTAGTCATATAAGCACCGCTAGTTCCGATGGTAGCAAGATAAAGGAAACGGAGGAAGACAACTATTAGCCAATGGGAAATGTTATGATTTAAATTTTTGAAAACCGGCCTCATATTTTACAATATATCAGGACTGCCATAAACTTAGTAGTCTAGTCCTTGTTTGGCACTTATCCCATAAAGACAAGTATGTCATCCTGGAGGTGGCCTTCCGTCATCCTGAACTTGCCTGCCCGCCTTTGGAGGGTTTCAGGATCTCTTTCTTTCACGCCCTCGGGGTGTGATGCTCCGCCAGCTGGCGGAGTACACCTCCTGTTGCCTGAGTAAAATTACCCCTCGAAAACTGTAATTATGCACAAAATGTTAAGAAATATGTAACAAATATGTTATAATACCTTTCTTATACGTTTTCAATACATTTTTCAAAAACTGCCACCAAAAAAATTACAAAAATGAAACCATGGGAAGGAAGACAAAATGATCCGAGTAGTTTTTTGCAAGAGAATGGACTTATAATTGCGGCGACTTCAGAACAGGCACTACAAACTACATATCTTTTAGGACAAAGAGGAGTTTTGGCATGAGTTATGGCAAAACGTGAACCATGCGTGATAAATATGAGACCTGGACAGCGTGACATAGCGGTAGATTTTTTTGACCCTTCTCTCCTTTAGAAACTTTCCTAATTTGAGTAAAATATAAGAATATGCCAAGTTTACCTTTATTTACTCAAAGCTGGCAGTTTAATTTTTTTGCTTACCTTTTCTTTCATGTTGTGTTTTTCCAGAACTATAAACTGGCAGTCAGGAATGTAAAAAAAGACGGGGTAGCGACAATTTTATTGCAACTGATTGCCGGAATAAGCATTTTAATCCTTGGTCCTTTATTTTCTTTTTCTTTTCCCAAAAGTCCCAGGATTTATTTACTTCTAACAAGCGCTTGTGTTTTTTATGCCCTGCATGACCGGATGCAAACAACAGTCAGAAAAAACCTTCAAGTGTCTGTTTTTTCTATTTTGGATCAACTGTGGAAAGTTTTTCTAATTGCTTTTGGTTTATTAATATTTAAAGAACCTTTTGTTTTAAATAAAATTTTAGGAGCTTTGTTGATTTTAGGAGCTAATGTTTACCTTTCTTATAGGAAAGGCAGGTTTGAGTTCAATAGATATGTTGGCTTAGCTTTTCTGGCTGCTTTTATTTTTGCTTGGGCTATGTCAATTGATATCGGCATTTCCAGGCAATTTAACCTGCCTTTTTACATTATGTTTACCCTGGTCGTTCCTGCCTTAATGATTGCTTTTGTGGAGAAGATAAATTTAAAAGATGTCAGAGAAGAATTTCTCTTTTCTAAAGACAAGAAGTATTATTTAATTACCGGCCTTAGTTGGGGATTGCTCATTTTTTTTATGCTTAGGGCTTACCGATTTGGCCAGGTAACTGTAGTTACGCCTCTGGCTGCCACCAGTGTTTTAATCAATGTGTTAATTGCCTATGTTTTCCTTAAGGAAAGAAAAGATAAGTTGAAAAAAATATTAGCTGCCATTTTAGTCATTATCGGCGTTTATCTAACTGTTTAATTTGTTAATCAATTATTAGTTAACTTCTGGTCTAGAAGTAAGATTAAAAAAGACTTAGACTGCCATTTTTAGAAAGGAGGTGAAAAATGTCTGAAGGAGAAGATATAAAAGTAAAGCATGGAAATCCGTTTACTTCTGCTTTTAAGGGAACTTTAGGTAAAGGTTGTGGATGTGTAACCCTTATTTTTCTTGCCATAATTGGCCTAGTAGTTATAAGCTCAGGTGGAAAATCTAGCAAAGAGGTAACATCACCTAAAAAAGTAGAGGATGGTAAACAAGAGAGCAGTCCAGAAGTAGTAAAAGAAGAAAAGAAAAAAGAAGTTACTATCTTTAAGATTGGGGAGGAGATAGATGCAGGTGACTATTTTATTACAGTAAAAGGGGCTAGAAAATCAAGCGGGACCATTGTCCCAAAGGCAGGTAACACATATCTTTTAGTTGATGTTTTAGTAGAAAATAAAACAGATGAAGAAAAAGCTGTTAGTTCAATGCTTTCTTCAAGTGTCAAAGATGAAGAAGGAGTTAAATATACAATTACTATAGGAGCTGACAATAAGGGTTCATTAGATGGCAAATTATTACCAAATGATAAATTGCGTGGTGAAGTTACCTTTGAAGTTCCAAAAGAAGCAACTGGTTTCAAATATTATTTTGAAACTGGGGTTTTTGGCGGAGAGACAGTTGTTGTTGATTTAGGGATATAAGTAAAGAAGTTTGTATAAATCTTTCACACAGCCGGGGTATGCAACAAAAATATATAATTCTTTGTTTGTTGTAGAAAAATCAAAGGAGGAAATAGAAAACTATTAATTTGGGGGTGAATTTCCGTTGGTTATTGAAGTTGATACCCACCCAATTTATAAGAAGAAGAACACTCTGAACATTTTTTAATAGAATCAACAGTTTCTTTGTAGGCCTTGTCAATAATTCTTGCAATTTTTTTATACTCTCTATGTTCTTTAGTATTCTTTGTTTGTTTATTTTTTTCCATTCTTAACTTCATTTTAATAAGACGATAATTACTTGTCAATGATTGTTCGATACTTATCTTGTAGGATTTTTTTAAATTGAGGAAGTATATATAATTCTTCATAAACTTGTCTGTTATTTTTGATCGCTTGAACTAATCTTTTAATTTGTATCTTAATGAAAGAGTATTTTTCTTCACTTTTTATAAGAATTTTTATAATTATTCTGCTTGTTTTATATGAATTGCTTTTGGATAGGGCATGAATTAAAGAATCAAGAGCCTTTGTTTTATATTGAACACATTTGGGATTTACAACAAGATGGAAGAATATTTTAGTTACGGTTTCCAATAATTCATATTCCAAAAAACTTTTACATTGGCATGCTTGAAGCTTACTAATAAATCCAAAAGGATCAATATTTCCGACTTTGACAGGAATGATTTTTTTATGAGTCGCAATAGCAATACCTATTTCTTGATTTACAAAAGGAGATATTTTAGAGTCTTTAGATATAAGTGGAATAACAATATCTGTATCTTTTAAATTTTTTAAGATTTCCGGATCCCATTCTGTAGAAGGTTCAAGGTCTTCATGGGCAAGAAAAGCCTGGAAGCCAAAGTAATTTTCTAGACAATTTTTAAAAAGTCCTGCTAGTTTTTTTTCTTTACTAGAATGACATATAAAAGATTTTATTGGT
Source organism: Bathyarchaeia archaeon (assembly GCA_035529355.1). Classification (GTDB taxonomy): domain Bacteria; phylum Patescibacteriota; class Microgenomatia; order UBA1400; family UBA1400; genus DATKWX01. The sequence goes on along the minus strand of DATKWX010000042.1, from coordinate 10,946 downwards.
TTGACTTTATTTACCGCCATCTTATTTTATTAAAGAAAATTATAACATCATTTTCTTTGTTAAGTAATTTTTAGAGATTCGTATGCTCACACCCCCAGCGTGCGAAGGTGAAATTGTAAATTCACTAAAATTTCTCGCGGTCTTTATTAAATCCAATAACTCAAGTAAAATATAGAGAAAAATGAAAAACAAAATCTCCATTTTAGCCATTCTGGAAAACACCTCTTTAACCCATAATCTTTTAGCAATTCATGGCCAATCTCTTTTATTAGACTATTTTGGTAATAAATATCTTTTTGATGTTAGTGAGTCTTTTATAGCCCTTAAATACAATCTGGACAAAATGGAAATCAATATAGACAAACTGAAAGCGATAATTATTTCCCACAAACATTCAGATCACAGCGGTGCCTTACCTGCGCTAATTAAACTACTCAAGAAACAAAAATTGTATGTTTTACCGGACCAATTAATTCCTGCTAAAAAACAAAATATTTTAAAAGACCTTCACGATAAATTCACCCTTGTTTTAGGGGAAGATAAAACAAACATAATTAAAACTTATAAAGATTTAGTTGTTGTGAATAAAAGCCTTAAATTAGAGAAAGACTTATATTTAACCGGGCCTTTAGGTGAAGAAATAAAAGAACAAGCAGTGGTTATTAATCTTCATAAAAAAGGCATTGTTATTTTAACTGGTTGTTCCCATCCAACTTTACCGGTAATTGTTAAAAAAGCTCAGGAGATAACTAAGAATAGAAAAGTATACGGAATAATTGGCGGTTTTCATTTCAAAAGTCTTAAATCCTATCAGTTAAGACCCGCAATTAGTTACTTTAAAAAACTAAACCCCAAATTTATTGTTCCCAGTCATTGCACCGGTTATCAAGCGGTTGTTGAGTTAAAAAAGTCTTTAAAAGATAAAGTAGTTATTTCCAAAACTGGTTCTTTAGGAGTAGGCAGTTCAATAGAAATTCTACCTAAATTACAATTTGGACTCTTTTAAATGATTAAACTTGGTTATTCCACGGGTGGTAAGAAAAATATTTCTTTAAAAACCAGAATAAAAAAGATATTGGAAATAGAAAATCATGCTCTTGAAGTAAACTTTATTAGAGAGGAAAGATTAAAAGAAAAGATAGATAGGGAAACTTTAGATTTAATTAAAAAATTTAAATATATTTCCTTTCATGCGCCAGCGTTAGAAGTATTTTATCCAAGTAAAAAAACTGAGTGGATAATAGAAGAATTAAAACAGATTATTCCTGTTATTAGGCCTGATGTTCTAGTTTTCCATCCGGACAATGTTAAAGATTTTAATTGGCTCAACAAACAATTTGGTAAACTCTTAGCTTTTGAAAATATGGATAGCAGAAAAAAATTTGGCAAAACAATTAAAGATTTAACCCAAGTGTTTAAAAAATCACCTCAGGCGAAGTTTGTTTTTGATATAAATCATTTATACACTGTTAACCCAAAACTAGATTTAGCAGATAAGTTTTACATTACTTTTAAAAAAAGGCTATGTCATTATCATTTAAGTGCTTATGGTGGTTGGCATACTTGTTTTTGTTTAGAAGATGAAGATTTTTTACTTAAAGCGATTACTGATTTTTCCAAACCTATTATTCATGAAGGTGGCGTAGTTGATAAAAACCTGCTTTTAAAAGAAAATACTTATGTTTTAAGTAGGCTTGTTTCAAACTTTCACACCCTCGGGTCTGTCCGCCATTGACAAATAACTAAACATATTGTTAAAATAATTTTATATGGTAATAGAACCAACACCATCACCAGATCAGAGAGCTCCACAAGCCGCTGTTTCTCCTCGTCCAGAAATAATTGCTTATTTTGGAGATCAAAAGTTAGATGCAGATATTGCAGAAACGGGTTGGACAATTACCGGGGATAATTTTGGAAGAGGTAAAGAAATTATTCCTTTTGAAAGACCAAAGAATCTTAGAGCAGTTGAAATAGAGCCATTTGATTTTCCTGGAGGAAGATTAGCTAACTATGCTTGCTTTGATCCCGGAAAAGCTGAAGTAAAAGAATTAAATTGGCGCGAACAAGGAAGAGATGCAGCTTCTCAATTAATAAAAGAAGGGTACCAACTTATAGCTAGTAATATGATAAGAGGAGTTTTTATCCGCACTATTCCTCAACCAAAATAATCTTCATTTATTTCTATTTGTATTTAGCCTTTCACACCTCCCGCTATTCACCGATATTCCTTTATCAAATCTCCTAAATAAAGTAAAATATAAACCAAATGAAAACAGTTCTTATTCTTCATGGCATTCAAGGATATCCGGGGATTCATTGGCAGCAGTGGCTTTATGGTGAATTAGTAAAACAAGGTTACCAAGTTCTAATGCCCAAGTTTCCAAATGCCAACCATCCTAACAGAAAATCCTGGCTAAAAACCATCAAAAAAACAGTAAAACAAATTAATCTAAAAAATCTTATCATTGTTGCTCATTCTTTAGGGGTTACTTCTGCCCTAGATTTACTGGAAACTTTAGATACACCAATTAAAGCTCTAGTGTCAGTTTCTGGTTTTAGCAAGGATTACGGTCTTGAACTTAACAGCTATTTTTTAAAGGAGAAAAGCATCAATTTTAAAAAAATAAGACAAAATTGCAAAAATTTTTTTGTTTACTATGGTGACAATGATCCTTATGTTCCCCAAAAGGTTTTAAAGGATTTAGCAGATAGTTTAGGGGTCAAGCCCCGGATTTTCCCTCATGGTGGGCATTTAAATACCGAAGCCGGTTACACTAGATTTCCTGAGCTGTTAAAAATAATCTTTCATTAGTGTAAAGGGGCGTTGAGAATGCTGTTATAATGGGTTTGTAAGTATATTTATTAAATAATTATTTTTAGAAAAGGAGGTGAGAATATGGTAGATGTACAAGAACCTAGGTCTGAAGCTACTCAATTATTAGAGGTAGCACCTTCGCCTGCGGGGGTTTACAAAAGTAAGCACGAAACTCAGGTTGGTAGTCAATATGAAACAAGACAAATTGCTACAGTAATTGCTCACCCTGATGATATTGCGAGAGTGTTGAAGGGATTTCGTGGTGATACAGAAATTCAAACAGACATGCAAGAATTTACAGATAAAGAAGAGATTATAGCTCAAGGTACACCAGTGGCGGAAAGTTTTAAAGTTATTGATGGAAAAAAAAGGAGAAGTGTTAATCTAGCTGGTCAAGGCTTTCTCAGGTTTAAACCAGAGACTTGGCATAGCACTTGGGGAAGTGCTGTTTCTGGAGAATCAGGCAGAGATTTATTTGTAGAAACGAAAGGAACAAAACGAGTTTTTGTTGAAGAGGAAGCATTTTCTCATTCCTCATTAGTTCCTAGGACTGCCGAAGTTCCTCCGATAAAAGAGACCTTTATAATAAGGGAATAATATTAGGTCTTTGCGATATCTCAGGTGTGAAGTAACAATGAAACAAGAAATCGTAAAACTGGTTGTTTTCGTGCCCGAGACTCATGCTGATATTGTCAGAGAAGCGCTTGGTAAGGCTGGCGCTGGTTGGGTTGGCCATTATAACTTTTGCAGTTTTTCTGTTAAAGGTGTCGGAAGATTTTTTCCTCTGAAAGGAGCCAAGCCTACTATTGGTAAAGTGGGTAGGCTAGAAGCAGTAGAGGAAGAAAGAATAGAAACTGTTTGCTATAAAAAAGACCTTGATAAAATTATCAAAGCCGTTAAAAAAGTTCATCCTTATGAAGAAGTAGCATTTGATGTTTACCCTTTGATTGAGAAAATTATATACCCAGGCTTTTATGTCTAGGAAGCAATTTTCTCAATGGGGTTTCCAAAGGGGATTCCCCTTTGGTGTCACCTGGGCTCTAATACCCCAAGTGACAGGGGTGTCAGGGAGCAAAGCGACCGCCAAGGGGTGGAACCCCTTGGAAACGAACGAGTATTAGCGAGTGAGTTATTTTAAATCCTCATGAAACAACTTATGAAAACTCTGCGGTTTAAAAACCGCAGTTTCTAAGTTGTTCGAGTTTTCATACGCCAAAGCGAAAACTTTTCTAACTTTGGAATTCGCTTTATCGCCCTCGCTAAAGCGAGGGGTTTTCGCGAAGGCTGTATAAAGATTAAGTTAATTTTACACCCCGGATTCGTGATAACAGTGTTAAATTTCACTGAATATGTTAAAATTGCTCTATATTTTTCAAAAACTGCTATTAAAATGAGGGTGAAAAAATAAAAATGGCTTCAGAACCAAGAGAAAGAAAAACAGTTATAAAAATTCCTGACGGACTTCCTTTGACACGGTCAGAGTGGCCAGTTAGGTTCGATCCAGAAAACCCTCAAACTGTAGAGGAGTCTTTGTTGGCACATGTTGTGCGAACCCGTGAGCTTCTTTGTGTAGTTATTGATCCTAAAGCTAGAGAAGTAAGACTAAAAAGCCCATCCACCATCCCGGACCTGTCCAATTTACTCTGAGCAAAACAGAAGAGGACTTCTTCAAAGTACGTTTCCTCTTTTTAATTTTCGTTCCTTTTGGTTTTTCTTACCATAAATATTGTTTCAAAACTCAAAAAAAGTTAAAATAGTGGTTATGAAGAGGTTATTTTTAATTCTATTCGTCTTAATTTCCCTATTTTTCTCAAGAACTTCTTTAGTTAAAGCAGATGTAGCTATTCCCACAGAAAATACTGTTTATTTCACCCTAAACGGAGAACCTTATAATAAGCCGGTAAATTTTGAAATTAGTTGTTATGGTTATACTTTTTCTCCAGGGAAATTTGAAGAAAAAACACCCGGAACATATACACCTGAAAACGTGTATTTTTGGTCAGCTTCCTGTCTTAATTATGGTTGTAGAATAAACAAATCTCATTATTTAAACTACAGGCATATTGATTATTGTGACCTCTATGGTACAACAGATGGACAAAACTTTACCATTAAAAACTTCGGCACTTCTCCAGAGGTAAATTGTGAAGGTGGGGCGACTCGAAAATGTACTTTGAATTTTGAGATATTTTTAACACAAGAGAAAGAACCTGTATTTTCTCCAACAAGTGAACCAAGTCCCTATTTAATTTCCAGTCCAACTCCTACGCCTACTGAAAACCCAACGCCACCTCCGGCAGAAACTTTTGGGGTAAAAGATATTTTTGAAAGAATTATTTGTTTTATAAAAAGTATTTTTGGAAAGACTTGCTAGCTTGATTTATGAATATTTTTTTCTCAAGGCGCTTCTTTTAACTATTTTTGTAGAAACTTTAATATTGCTTATTATTATTAAAGTTTTATGTAAAAATATCAGGGATAAAACTCAAATAAAGGATATTATTATCGTCGGTATTATTTCTTCTTCTTTAACCTTACCTTACCTTTGGTTTATTTTACCTTCCTTTAATTTGCCCAATTATTTGTTTATTGGAGAATTTTTAACTATTTTGTTAGAAGCTTATTTATTCAGGAAATTCTTAAAAGTTTCACTAAGACATGCTTTTCTTTTTTCATTGATAGTAAATGTTTCATCTTTTTTAATTGGGAAAATAATTTCTTTTACTTTTTAGGAAAATCTAGTTCTTTTAAACTCCCTTGTATGTTCTCTAATAATATCCTTACATATTTTTTTTGTTTGTTCATTATCCAGTTTTTGAGAAAATCTTGCTAAAGCTAAAGCAAAGTTATAAATACCTTCGTAGCTGAGGGTAAAATCAAGGCCATGTGTTAAAAGGAATACATGGGTTATTAAAATAGCAATCCTTTTGTTGCCATTCTTAAAAGGATGACCTCTTATGATTTGATTGAAATAAGCAGCCGCGGCATCAAGGACAGTGGAGTTAAGATATTGTTTCGCAAAAGTTTGTTTAATTGAATTTAATATACCTTCAAGCTTTCCGGGAAATCTAGAGCTGAAGGGAGGAATAGGTTCGTCAAACTGAATTAAATGGTTAAACCTGGCGAAAATATCTTCTGATATTTTCACGGTCATCCAAAAACGGGGCTTGCGTTCCAGTTTTTTCATATTTCTCCAGAAGTTTATAAGCCTTCTGATATTTTTTTACACTAACATCAACAGCCTTTTTTGTGGTGAGACGTCTTTGGCTTGCTATTAGGCAGATTAAATCGGAAAAAAACATTCTTAATTTTTTCATTGTTAGGTCTTAATATGACATAAAAACTACCCAGAGTCAATCTAAATTATACCATTTTTATGTATATTTTGGTTTATAATATGCCTTAAATATGAAATACTTTGTGGTCACCTACGGTTGCCAAATGAACCCAACTTCGTTTCGCGACTTGCTTGCTCGATCATTTAGTCGGGCTTCGCATTCGGAAACTTCGCTGGGTAGACTCGGACTTTATTAGTATGTCTAACTTAAAACCTAAAACTTACCATATTGTCACTTTTGGATGCCAGATGAACAAGGCGGATTCGGAAAAAATTGCCTTAAGCTTTGAGAGTAAAGGATACCTCCAGGCAAAATCAGCTAAAGATACTGATGTGGTGATTATTAATACTTGTTCTGTCCGGCAATCAGCTGAAGATAGGGTATTAGGATTAGTTAATAATTTGTCAAAAATAAAGTCTAAAAAAAGAAGGCCAAAAATAATTCTCACCGGTTGCATGTTGAGGTATCCGCTACCAAGACTTAAAAAAATGCTGTCGGCTGTAGACGAGTTTATTAAATTAAAGGATTTAATTGGAAACATTCCACCTTATGCTTCCTCCTTCGCTAAAACTACGGAGGACACATGGGTGACAATTATGGAAGGATGTGACAATTATTGCACTTATTGTGTAGTTCCTTATAGCCGCGGCAGGGAGGTTTCGCGGCCAATGGAAGAAATTATTTGTGAAGTGAAAGAATTGGTTAAACGTGGTATCAAAGAAATAACTTTGTTGGGTCAAAATGTTAATTCCTACGGTAAAAAACATTCCCTTGATTCTTCCGATTTCTCTGATTCCCCTGATAAACCAGATAAATCCCAATTTGCCAAACTCTTAAAAGAGTTGCACAAGATTAAAGGTCTTAAAAAAATCTCTTTTCTTACTTCCAATCCTCAGGATTTAACTGATGATATTATTGAAGCGATGAAATTGCCGAAAATCGTTCGTTACCTGCATTTACCGGTCCAATCAGGCGATGACGGAATTTTAAAAAAAATGAATCGCCAGTATACAGCCAAGCAATATTTAAATTTGATTAAAAAAATCCGCCACCAAATTCCCGAAATTGAAATTGGGACAGACATTATTGTTGGTTTTCCCGGAGAAACCCGTTTGCAATTCCAAAATACGGTTGCTTTATGCAAAAAAGCCAGGTTCAAAGTCGCTTATGTTGCCAAATATTCTCCCCGCTGGGGGACAGCCGCATTCAAATTAGAAGACAATGTTTCCCCTCAGGAGAAAAAAAGAAGGTGGCGGATTTTGGACAAATTAATTAATAAGAAGTGATTTAGCAAATTTTTCTGCTTTTTTCAAATCACTTTTATCAGGGTGCCCTTTCTTAATTCCACCGATTATTTTTAACACTCCGAAAGTGTCCCATCCCGAGCAAGAAAATTCCCCGACTACTTGAAATCCTTTTTGCTTCAGTCTATTTTTTAAGCTTTGGTGATAAATTGTTTTCGGCCCGCTTCCGCGGGTAGAAAAGATAAATGCTTTTTTGTTATCAAAAGTTGGCATTTTATCTAATAATTCAAATAAATCTTGATGATGTCTGCCAAAATAAATGCCTGACCCAAAGCCGATTAAAGCAAATTTTTTTACTTCTTTAGGATTAACCTTAGTGGCTTTTAAAAGTTTTGCTTTTAAAACTTTAGCCATTACCTCGGCAATTTTTATGGTATTTTGATGATGAATAGAAGTAAAAATAATTAAAGTTTTCATTTTTAAAAATATATCATATAATCGCTTCAGATTCGATAGAAGATGTGCAAGATGAATAAATTATTAATTGTTTGCGGCCCGACTGCTTCAGGAAAGACAACCTTGTCTTTAAAGTTAGCCAAAAAATTTAAAGCTGAGCTTATTTCCGCCGACTCACGCCAGATTTATAAAGGTATGGATATTATTTCCGGCAAGGACAAGCAATTTTTTGGCAAGATTCCGGTTTGGGGGTTAGATCTTGTCAGTCCCGATCAAGACTTTTCCGCTGGCCATTGGGTCTCATTTGTCCAAAAAAATCTCAAAAAAATTGGGAAAAAAGGGAAACTGCCAATTATTGTTGGCGGCACTGGCTTTTGGATAAAGGCTTTAATTAATGGCATTGACTCTTTTGGTATTCTGCCGGTTTGGCAGTTCAGAGAGAAATTAAGTAATCTGGCGATTGAGCAATTAAGGCAAAAATTAAGAAAATTAAATCCAGAAAGATTACGAAAGATGAATAAATCAGATAGAAATAACCCCAGAAGATTAATAAGAGCGATAGAAATTGCTTTTTATTTAGGCAAGACTAGTCTAACCAATAAGCCAAATAAATTTAATCAGGCAAATTATGATATTCTTATCATCGGGCTTAAAGCTCCAAACAAGTATCTTTATGGAAAAATCGATAAAAGGGTAGATTATCGCGTGAAGCAAGGAGCGCAACAAGAGGTAGAAGGTTTAATTAAAAAAGGCTACTCCTTAAAATTACCGGCAATGAGCGCTATTGGTTACCAAGAGTGGCAGCCATTTTTTAAAACTAAACAGAGTTTAGAAGAAACAATTCAACGCTGGAAATATAGAGAACATGGTTATTGCCGCAGACAGCTGACATTTTTCAAAAAAATGGAAAATATCAAGTGGTTTGCGATTAATCAAACAAGATGGCAGGAAAAAGTGGTAAAATTAGTTGAAAGCTGGTATTATGGAAAATATACCGATGACGGAAAAAATTGAGATTTCTTACAAGACAATCGTTTTTACTGTTGTTTTTATAATTAGCCTGTTGTTCTTATACACGATCCGCGATACGATTCTCTTTTTATTTGTGGTTATAATTGTTGCCGCTGCCCTAAGCCCCCTAGTCAATCGCCTGGAAGGGTTTAAAATTCCTCGGCCTCTTGCTATTTTTCTTATCTACCTTTTACTCATTGGCGGTTTTGTTGTTTCAGTTGCTTCAGCTATTCCCGCCTTAGTTTCGGAAACCAGCGCCTTATTAGAAGGTTTGCCTGAGTTTTTAAACAAAATTGGCTTTTTCAAACTTAATCTTAAGCCGGGCGATTACAGCGATCAATTGGCCAAAATACCGGCTAATTTTTTTAAAATTGCTGCTTCTGCTTTTTCCAATTTAATCAGGCTGTTTACCTTTTTTGTAATTGATTTTTACCTTTTAATGGAAAGAAAGAATCTTAAACATCACCTCCATTTTCTTTTTTCCGGGGATGGAGAAAAAAAAGTAGAAGGAATAATCTTAAATCTGGAAAGCAAACTGGGCGGCTGGGTAAGAGGAGAGCTGTTTTTAATGTTTATAGTTGGTTTTATGTCTTATGCGGGTTTAAAACTTTTAGACTTAGATTTTGTTTTGCCTTTAGCCTTGATGGCGGGATTTTTAGAGCTGATTCCCAATATCGGTCCGACTTTTGCCATGATACCGGCGATGATTGTCGGTTTTGGCTCTTCGCCCCTGATTGGTTTAGCGGTAGTCGCTTTGTATATTCTTATCCAGCAGTTAGAAAATAATTTTATTGTTCCCAAGGTAATGCAAAAAGCCGTTGGTCTTCACCCTTTAGTTACCCTGATTGCCCTGATGCTTGGATTTAGATTAGGTGGGATAGGAGGAACTTTATTGGCCGTGCCGACACTTTTGTTTATCCGGGTGTTGATAGAAAATCTTTACCTTCCTTCAAGAGAGGGAAAAGAAAAATACTCCAACAAGATTCCTAAAGCCTAGGAGACCCGTAAGCCAAATTCTGTTTATAGTGACATTTCTCTTATATTCACGCTTGGCGCGAGTATAGTTCCGGTTCAACCGGGACTGCCTTCGAACTTTGATCCTAGCGGAAGCATGCTCATAACGGATCGGTCGGAAGTTGCAGCGGGGAAGGTTGCCTCGTTTCACTCCCCGATTTAATCGGGGATTCGTCACTGTGGTCCTATTTAGCGGTTACCCGTTCCGCCAGATGGCGGACACCCTGCTTCCTGCTGTCTGGACTTTCCTCCCGCCTAAATTTCCTGAGCGAAACACGGCGGAATACGCCGAGTGAAGCATCAAGAATATTTGGTGGGCGTCACTTTGGATTTCCTAGGCCTGCTTATTTTATCAAAAAAACACCCGGTTTTCAACCTAGCTAAAGATATGCTAGAATGGAGTAAAAATGAAGGGAGGTGATAAAAATGGCTTACACTAGTTTGAGTTATGAAGAGGCTTTTCTTTTAGCCTTAAGCGACACTTTAACTAATATTTTGTCTTATATTCCTAACATTTTAGCCGCTTTTGTGGTTTTCCTTATAGGTTTGGTTTTGGCCAAGTGGTGCAAGAGATTGACGGTAAAAATCTTAAAAGCCCTTCAGGTTTCAGCTCTGGTAAAAAAATCCGGGTTTGAGCCTTTTTTGAAAAAAGCAGAAATTACCGTTAAGGTGGAGGAGATTATTGGTGCGATAGTTAAATGGCTGATTATTTTAGTGTTCTTTATTGCTACGGTTAATCTTTTGGGCCTCAGCACTGTTTCTACGGTTTTAAATAGCATTTTAGGTTACATTCCTCGGGTAATTTCAGCAATTTTAGTTATTACCATAGGTGTTTTAGTAGCCGGATTGGTTGAAGGGGTGGTAAAAGGAACTTTGAGTCAAGTTGATGTTAAGACTGCCCGGCTTCTGGCCAAGCTTGCGAGCTACTTGATAGTTATCTTTGCTAGTTTAGCGGCCATTAACGAGCTTAAAATCGCTCAAGCGCTGGTCAACAGCTTATTTATTGGTTTTGTTGCCATGTTGGCTTTGGGTATAGGTTTGGCTCTTGGGTTGGGCGCCAAAGAT
>DATKWX010000041.1:0-8188 GCA_035529355.1 Bathyarchaeia archaeon | reverse complement strand
GTTGATAGGATTGGTAGTGTAACCAGCGGCGTTACCCAATACCCGGCCATTATCCGGCTTGATTCTTCCTCAGCGCAAATTTTGCCCAACATGACGGTTACCGCCAAGATTATTATTAACAGAAAAGAAAATGTTTTAGTGATACCTTCCAGTGCGGTTCAGAATCAAGAAGGTCAAAATTATGTTCAGCTGATGGTTAACAATCAGCCCCAGTTTGTGGTCGTAGAAACCGGTTTGGTTTCCGAAACCCAAACAGAAATTGTTTCCGGCATCAATGAAGGAGATATAGTAGTTATTAGTAGCACTTCTTCAACAAACTCGCAGCAAAATGGTCAGTCGCCTTTTGGCAGAACTTCAGGTATGGGCGGAATGATGAGGATAGCTCATTGAGAAAATTGTTCCCCAGGCGTGGAAGCCTAGGGTATATAATTTTCTCAATGGGGTTTCCAAAGGGGATTCCCCTTTGGTGTCACCTGGGGTTTAATACCCCAAGTGACAGGGGTGTCAGGGAGCGAAGCGACCGCCAAGGGGTGAAACCCCTTGGAAACGAACGAGCTATGTGAGTGAGTTTATTAGAGGATAAAGATGATCAAGGTTTCCCATCTTTCCAAGATTTACAAAACAGGTGAAGTAGAAGTAAAAGCTTTAAATGATGTCAGTTTTGAGATTAAAAAAGGTGAGTTTGTGGCCATCATGGGACCTTCCGGTTCAGGCAAATCCACTTTGATGCACATTCTCGGCGCTTTGGATACACCCACAAGCGGTGAATACTATCTTGACGGAGAAAAAATTGCCAACCTTGATGATGATGAGCTGGCCGAAATCAGAAACAAAAAAATCGGTTTTGTTTTTCAGGCCTATAATCTTTTACCCAGAACTACTGCTTTAAAAAACGTGACTTTACCCATGATTTTTGCCGGTGTTTCCAAAAGCAAACGGGAAAAAAGAGCGGCCGAACTTTTAGACAAAGTTGGCCTTAAAGATAGGATATATCATACTTCAAACCAGTTATCAGGAGGCCAGCAGCAGCGGGTAGCTATTGCCAGAGCTTTAAGTATGGACCCCAGTATTCTTTTGGCTGACGAGCCGACAGGCAATATTGCTAGCGAGCAAGCCCAAGAAATCATGAAGATTTTCCAGGATTTAAATGAACATGGTCATACGATTTTGATGATTACCCATGAGAAAGAAATTGCCGAATACAGTAAAAGGATAATTCATGTTAGGGATGGTCAAATAATTGAGGATGAAAATAATGGCCACCAAAATTTAGTTTAAAAAATGGAATACAAAGAATTAATATCCGAAAGTTTTATCAGCCTTGGTTTAAACAAAGTCAGAACCGCTTTGGCAATGTTAGGAGTAATTATCGGCATCGGCAGCGTGATTGCCCTGATATCTTTGGGTCAGGCCTCACAAAAGTCAATCGAAAATCAGATTAAATCTTTGGGTTCCAATCTTTTGACTGTTATGCCTGGAGCGTTAAGGAGTGAAGGAGTGAGAGGTGCCGGTGGCGGTGTTACCACTTTGACCTACGAGGATGCCAAAGCGATCAAAGATTCCTCCCAGATTACGACCGTTAAAACCGTGGCTTCGGAATTCAGACGCAATAGCCAAGTTACCGGTGGTCGGAACAACACCAATACTCAAGTTACCGGGGTGACTCCCGAATATGCCAAAATAAGGAATATTGCTCTTGCTTCAGGAACATTTATCAGTGAAGCCCACCTTGCTGGGTTAAGTAAAGTAGCGGTTATGGGGCCGCAGGTTTCTTTGGATTTATTTGGCGAGGGAGTAAACCCATTAGGAAAAAGTGTCCGGATTAACGGTACCGCTTTCAATGTCATTGGTTTGACCGAAAGCAAAGGTGGCTCAGGCTTTATGAATCAAGATGATGTTTTATATGTGCCTTTAACTACCGGTCAGAAGCTTCTTTTTGGGGTTGATTACTTAAGTTCTATTTATGTTGAAGCGGAGAATGAAAAAGTCATGAGTCAGGCGCGGGACCAAATAGGCTACTTGCTTTTGGAAAGGCATAGGATAAAAAATCCGGAGCAGGCTGATTTTTCCATCATGTCCCAGGAAGATATTTTAGGAACGGCTGAACAAGTAACCAGCATCTTTACTACTCTTTTGTCCGGCATCGCCGCCATTTCTTTGGTAGTAGGCGGTATTGGCATTATGAACATCATGCTGGTAACGGTTACCGAACGCACCCGGGAAATCGGCTTGAAAAAAGCTTTGGGAGCGAAAAAGAAATTGATTACTGCCCAGTTTTTACTGGAGGCGGTAGTGATAACCTTTGTCGGCGGTTTTATCGGCATTATTTTGGGAGCGGTTACGTCTTTTTTGATTTCCAGTTCCATGGGTTTGGTTTTTACTTTATCTTTATTGTCAGTGCTATTGGCTTTTGGCGTTTCTGCCGGTATTGGGATTCTTTTCGGTTGGTATCCGGCCAAAAAAGCAGCTAATTTAGCGCCAATTGACGCTTTACGATACGAGTAAGAAAAAAAGGAGGTGAAATAACTTGAAAAGCTTAAAAATTTCCATTCTAGCTATTGTTTTAGTGATTTTGTTGGTAGCCGCTTCAGGCTTTTTTGTTGGTATGAAATACCAGCAGACCAAACGGCCTTCGAGAGGTGATTTTCAGGGAAGAATGGGTACAAGGCAAGGTTTTCCGGGAACACCAAACCAACAAGGTTCACAAGCGGTTCGAGGAGAGATAATTAATAAGGACGAAGGGAGTATTACCGTTAAGTTAACTGACAACAGCAGCAAGATTGTTTTGATTTCGGAAACAACAGAGATAAACAAAGCAACCAAAGGTTCGGCGGAAGATTTGCAAACCGGCCAGCAGGTAATGGTTTTTGGCCAAAAAAACGAAGACGGCAGTGTTTCCGCCTTAAACATTCAACTCGGAGAATTCGGAGAAGGTTTTATAAGAAAGTAAGGTTATCTTTCATACCCGGTGTTGATTAGCGAAATAAGTTTTCGGGAAACAGCAATTTACATGGGATTACTGGTTGATGGACCACTTGGTGGTGGGGTAGGTGCCAATGATCAAATTTCACTCACCTGCGAGGTGGGGTGATCTAGGTACCTCGGGATTTTTTCTCAAAGTAAAGCTTCGTCTAATAAAGAAGGTTCGCTTGGAGGAACTTGTGCTAAAGCTGCCTGGTAGTTTGTATACTCTTCTACCGTTACCTCCTGGGTCCAATTTCCATCTTGTGCTATTTGTTCAAGACGAGGTACCCCTGAGCGTCTGGAAGTCAGTAGAGCATTAGCCTCTTGTTGGAGATGGTAGCTTACTACTTTACTACTAGCACCAAGTACTTCTAATTCTCTATCAGTCAGATTAGTTAAATTAACTTCCGGACTTGGCATTTTACCCCTTCCTTTTAATTTATCAGGCGCTATTATACTACAATTCCACCTTTTTTCCACTTTAGGGTCTGCCGTGTCGTTCACTCCCAATTTATCATCCTGAACTTGCCGTTTCCTCGTCATCCTGAACTTGCCGTTTCCTCGTCATCCTGAACTGGTTTCAGGATCTCTACTCCTACCCAGGAAAAGTAAGAAAAAAGGGTAAAACAGCACAAATAAAGCCAAATAACGGTAACCTAAAAGCAAACTTTGTTTATTTGCCAGAAACCCAAAAAGCAGTTGATAAGGCAAAAGATTCATCAAAAGTTCGTTAACTGAAGAGACAGTGGCCCTTTGATATGACTTTATTTCTTTTTGAACAAGACCTTCTTTTAAAACAGAAACAAACTCCAGTATTACTCCCAGCGACAATATAGCGATGGCCATGAGCGGAGTTTTGAAAAGCGAAACTGCCAAAAGGACCATCACCGCTACCACCGCTGAACCGTTTAAAATCATCCGGGAAAACTGTTTAAATTTATAGGCCATGCTGCTGGCAATACTTTGCAAAACACAAGCGGCGCTAAAAATCAAACCAATAGCCGATCTTGAGAAACCTAAAAAATTAAGATAAACATCATTATATTCCTCCAAGCTCCCTAAAACTGCCAAAACTAAGGCGGTATATAAGGTCAGTTGCAGTAAATTTTTATTACACCAAACAGTTTTTCCGGCATCCTTAATAAACTGCCAATATTTGGTTTCCTCGGTTGATTTTACTGGTTTAAGTTCCGGCCAAAAAAAGACAGTCAGCGAGACAACAAGAACAGCCAATGATGAAAGCAAGGCAGTTAAGCTAAAAGACACCTCGCTTATAAATCCGCCCAAGCCTACTGCCAAACCAATGCCTAGGGTTCTAAAAGCATTGCCTTTACCCCAAATTTTTTCAAATTGTTCTTCTTTACTCCCTGTTTTTAAAAAATCAAAAACATAGGCCTGCAGCGTGCCGGAAGCAAAAGTTCCGCCTAGCGTCCTTAACAAAAAACCCAAAAGAAAAAACCAAAAAGAATAGCTGAACGACCAGACAAGATAACACCAGGAAAAAAACAAGCCGGATAAAATCAGCATTTTCCTACGGCTCCAGCGGTCAGCCAAAGCGCCGGTCGGCACCTCCAAGACTATCGTCATTACCGACCACAAGAACAACAAAATACCGATTTGAAATAGATTTAGACCGCGGTTTAACATCAACAATTTCTCCACCGCGTAAACAAAAATGAAGTCAAAGAAAAAACGGGAGATATAAAAGGTTTTAACAAACGTTGACAATTTCATACTTACATTTTAATCAATTTAATCAATTTTTAAAGCGGGGGGAGATATTTATTTTTTCGAAGAGTGATGGATTGAGGTTTTTAAGAAGGAAGCTTAAATTTGGTTTTTAGCCGGTTCTTGATTTCTTCAGCTTCTTTTTCAGTTAATTTTTCGCTTAGTTTGGCACTAAATTCTTCGGACGATTGTAAAACATTTTTTAATATAAATTCACTCAATTCTTGTTTACTAAACCCTTTCTTTTTAAAATTATCCTCAAATAACTGGAAAGCTTTTCTGACAGTTTCACCGTTTTCCTTCATGTAGCTGAAGGCAACATAAGTTTGAAGGATTTTTTGTTGTAAAAACAAGCTAAGTAATCCCTTAAGTTTCTTGGTTTCTTCATCAGGCAGGTCAGCTTCAGGAGTGCCTATTACCTCAACAACTATTTTATAAAATGAATCGAGTATTTCTCGGAAAGTAATTTTTTGGTCTTTCATAAAAATATTTTTAGGAAACCCCCGCCGTTTTTTGCTCGGCACTAAAATACTCTAATACTTTTCTTTCAAACCCTTGGAAAGCACCATAAGCCATTACTGTCAAAAAAGGGGTAACAAGATTCCCTTGGCTAATATAATTGGTACTAAAACAAAGTGGTAGTAGCTTAGAGGCTAGTGTTAGAAAAGTTTGTTCAGCCACAAGAAGTTTTAATAGTCCTTCACGTGGCCCAAGTCTTCCTTTAGAATATGCCTTAATCCAATTTACTTGGCCGAATCCAGTTAAATCCAGCAAAGCCTCTCCAACTGAACCTAATCTTCTTTTCCAAGGAGATGATTCCTTGGCCGGTGGTGTTGCTATTGTTTCAATTATAATATTAATTTTAAACCGTTTTCTTTTAGAATTAAATATGTTTCTTAATATTTTATTCCACTTCAGTTTTTTAAGGACCGGTAGCAATACCTTTAATTTTCCAAAGGTCGTCTTTTTTCTCAAGAACGACAAATTTGGTGTTTTGACCATTAGCATAACCGAAATAAGGGACAGGTTGCTTTGCGCTTATAGGTTCCATTTCCACGTCCAGCAAAACCCGGAAACTGCCAAATTCATTTTTACTAACTTCAAGGACGGTGACTTTTTTAAAGCTTTCCAAATATGGCCGCCAGTTTTCTCCTTCGAGCGGAGCCATCATCTTTAAAGCTTCATCAATTCTTTTTTCATTAATCAATTCAAAAAAAGTCCTGATAATATCTGCTTCGGTAGGCAAGGGAACTTGCGGAGGAGCTGATTCCGATTGAACGGTTGCCGCAGGATTGGTCGGCATAGGGCTGGCTTGGAACAGAGTTTCATTTTTTGGCTGGAGTTTGTTAACAACCAAAGCTACAACCAAAAAACTGATAACCGTCGTTAACACAATAGCAAAAATAATTTTTTTTAGCATAAGTATTTTTCTATACTTTAATATAGATTAATTGTTATATTATAAACTTTGGCCGAAGCTTTTGTCGAGCAAAATCAGGTCAATTACATTTACCCGACCATCAGCATTGATGTCTCCGGCAGGCCCAGCCGAACCAAAATTCGTCTTGACCAAAATCAAGTCGTCAACATCTAAAAAACTTAGAGCTTCAATTATTACTAAGTAGTATATATAATTGTATTTGTAAAACAACCACAGTTAAATTATGACTAATAACCTTTCTTTAAATCCTGCTGCCAAAGCAGTAAACAGCGCCTTTTCCTCAGCGGATTCTTTAAAACCGGAGTCTGATACTAGACAAGATATGGAAAATAAAGATAACGTAACTTCTTTTTCCCGTCTTTCTCTGCCTCCGTTCCAAAATATGATTACGGGAATTTTTGTTTTTCTTCTGATTTTAGCTTTCTTTACAGGAGTTACTTATAAATTTTATGCCAGTTTTTTATTTTTGTTTTATGGTTGGCTTAAAAAAATGTGGGTTTCAGTTGTTTGTCTGGGAATCTTTCAAACTGCCTTATTGATCCCTTTTAGAATTATTAGCTTGAGACAAGAAACACACACTAAAGAATTTGAAGAAAAAATTGAAGAAATTCAGACTAAAAAAGAACAGCGCCTGCTTTTTAAAAAAGGGGTAAAAAAAGGTGAAACTACTTTGCTTTGGTATTTAATAAACTTCATGGTGCAGACAATAAGCTATTTCTCTCTTGGCCGCCTGTTTTTAACTGATTTTTACAATCAACCTTTAAATCCTAAACTGCTCTATTCTTTTGTTTCTTATCCCGAATATCCAATTCAGAACACTTTTTTTAAGATACCTTATATGGTTTTTAACAAAACCATTGACTTAGGTATGAGTAAAGTTTGGATTTTTTGGCTGGCAGCTTTAGTTTATAAAATCATTACCGCTAAACTTATACCTTATCTTCGAAAAAATAGTCAGCGTTTTGAATTTCACCGACAGGAAGAAAGATTTCCTTTTGGTTTGATTAAGAAAATAATCAAGCTTACTAATGGCTCGGTAATTCTGTTGATGTTTTTAGGCTGGCTTATTATCAGGCATTTTCCTACCAACTGGGAATTAAGGATCTTTTCCGGAGATGTCGGTAAACCAAACTCTACTTTCAATATGATTACGGCCATCACGACTTTTCTTATTATTATTTGGCTTGATATCCCAAAAATATTGCAAAAAATAAGAATGGCAGATATTGAAAATATCAGTCAAACAATCATCAATAAAACTCAAGTAAAATTATTTGAAAATTCATTTAAAAAAGCCGTCTTTTTGGGGTTAGGTGCCTATTTTATCACCAATATGATTCCCTGCGCTTTCGAATTATCGGTTTTTACTTTAGAGATGATATCATTTCTTTCACCTTTAACTTTGGATAAGTTGATTTTAAGAACGCAAAAAAAAGGGTAAATACCGTACTTATCCCATAAAAACAAGTATGTCATCCTGAACTTGCCTGCCCGCCTTTGGAGGGTTTCAGGATTTTCCTCCCTTGTCACTTATTTTTTCACTTTATCGGAGTTTATGGTTGCAAAATTGCCCTAACTAAAGAGCGTAGGTTAGTATCTGTTGCCATTTCTTGTCTCAATTCTCTTTGCCAACTTGCACCCTTCCCCGTGGGATCTAAAGCTGTTTCTGCTTCTTCCGGAGATACACCAAAATCTCCAGCTCCAGCTATGAGGGGACCAAGTGCTTCATCATCAAGCCCTAGTGTTTGTCCATTTCCTATTGCCCTTAATGCTGCTAACACGTCGTCAGGTTTTAATGATTCAGACATATTTAAAAGATAATAATTTTTTCTATTTTACCATAAATTGAATTTTTCTTAGCTGGATAGGTCTAATCCGTTGCAGAATTTCCGCAAGGTGGCGGATTTTCATACCCTACCTTGTTAAAATATAGTTCTTTAGGATGAAAGAGGATTGCAAAGAGGATGTTTTAATGGTAAAATTAGACCTATAATTAGTTGTTTTGTTTTATAAGAGAAGCTGTTATGTCTGAAGAAACTAAAGCTAGAATTCAAA
>DATKWX010000040.1:0-2476 GCA_035529355.1 Bathyarchaeia archaeon | reverse complement strand
AAATGTTGATATATATAAAAAAGCGGATTTAGTGGTAATTAATACTTGTTGCGTGACGGGAAAAGCGGAAAAAGAGGTAAGAAAGGAGATAAGGCGAGTCAAAAGGGAAAATCCTGAATGTTTTTTAGCGGTTTGCGGGTGCTGGGTAGACAGAATTAAGAATTTAGACCTGCCCGTTCGGCAGGCGGGATTAAAAATTAAGTCCGCCAGCTGGCGGATAGAATCTAAAATTGACTTGCTTATTAATAATAAAGATAAAAAAAAGATAGGAGAAATTTTAAGAAAAGAATTTATTATCACAAAGATTCGATTGAACGATACTGAAGTTAAATATCTGGGTAAATATGGGCAATACAAAAAAGCAATGGTAAAAATTCAGGAAGGGTGTGATAATTTTTGCTCCTATTGTATTGTGCCTTGGGTAAGGGGAAGATCAAAAAGCAGATCAGCAGATAAGATTATTAAAGAAGTTAAAGAAAAAGTAAATGAAGGGATAGAGGAAATAATTCTGACAGGAACAGATATTGAGGATTACAAACTTATTAATAAAAATATGAAGCGTAATCTTAAAACACCAAGAATAAAAAATCACTTAGTTCAGTTAATTAAAGTGATACTTAAAAAAACAAAAGTTAAAAAGATTAGCTTTGGTTCAATGGGGTTAAAAATTTTTAGTAAAGAGTTTATTGATTTATATAATGACGACTTAACGAAAAATAGATTATCTGCTCATTTTCATATTCCTTTACAATCTGGGTGTGATAAGACTTTAAAGCGGATGAAACGAAGGTATAAAGTATCAGAGTTTATTAAGACAATTCAAAAAATAAAAGAGTTAATACCGGATTCCACTTTTTCAACCGACATTATCGTTGGCTTTCCCGGAGAAAAAAAAAGAGAGTTTGAACGAACTTTTATAACAGTAAAAAAACTTAAAAAAATATTAGGAAAACGTTTTACCAAAGCCCATATCTTTAGGTTTTCGCAAAGAGATAATACTGTTGCGGCTAAAATGTTGGGCCAGCCAGGTTGGGAAAAAGTGGCGGAAAATAAAAAAAAAGCGAGAAGTACGGTAATTAAAAATTGCCTTGGCTCGGAATGACATTAAATACTTTTTTTGGGGATTGAAAAGAAAAAACAATCAAGTAAGATATAAGTTAGAAACATACAATAGATTAAAGTTGTTGTCCAAAAAATCTTCTATGAATTCAGAACATTTTACCAAGGATAACTTTGAGGAAAAAGTAATTAAAAGCACTATTCCCGTGATGGTTGATTTCTGGGCTACTTGGTGCGGGCCTTGTAGGATGGCTGGACCAGTAATTGACCAGTTGGTTAAGCAATATAAAGATAGGTTAGTGGTAGGCAAAGTAAATATTGATGAAGAGAAGGAATTAGCGCAAAAATACGGAGTCATGAGTATTCCGACAGTGGTGTTTTTTAAAGCGGGAAAAGAAGTGGAGAGAACCGTTGGTTTCCCAGGCAAAGAGGAATATGAAGAAGTGATTAAAAAGTTGCTATAGCAGAGTAAAAATTATGCCAAAAGAAAACAAGATATACGATTTAATTATTATCGGTGCGGGTCCTGCAGGATTAACAGCCAGTATTTATGCTTCCCGTTATAAACTATCCAACGTTCTTATAGGTAAGCAGTTAGGCGGAGAATTAAGCTTAGCTCATAATGTTTGCAATTTCCCTGGTTTTGAAAGTATTTCCGGAATTGAATTCGCAGAAAAATGTAAAAGACAAGTGGAAAAATTAGGAGCGGAAGTTTTGTTACAGGAAGTGGGGAAAATAGAGTTGGGGAAAGATGATAAAGTAAAATTTAAAGTTTATTTAAAAAATAATTCAGTTTATTATTCCAAAAGTTTAATTATTGCTACCGGTAGTGAAAGAAGAAGATTGAATATTCCTGGAGAAGAAAAGTATTTAGGCAGAGGGGTTAGTTATTGTACTACTTGTGACGCTGGTTTTTTCAAAGATAAAACCGTGGCGATAATTGGTGGTTCTGACGCGGCAGTAACAGGAGCAATTCACCTGAGTAATTTTGCTTCCAAAGTCTATATTATTTATCGCGGTGATAAGTTGCGTGCTGAACCGGTTTGGCTTGCTGATTGGCAAAATTTTGAGAAGAAGGGAAAAGGTGAAGTCTTCTATAAAACTAATGTCAAAGAGATTTTGGGTGACGGCACTAAAGTGACAGGAATAAAGTTGGATGTGCCTTATAAAGGGAAGGAAACCTTGGTTTTAGATGGAGTTTTTGTGGAAATTGGCGGAGTACCGGGAACAAGTTTGCTTAAGCCTTTAGGAGTAAAACTGGAATCATCTGGTCATGTAGTAGTTTCTGAAGAAATGGAAACCAATATTCCTGGCCTTTTTTGTGCCGGAGACATGACCAGTTTTTCCGCGAATTTTAAGCAAGCAATTACTGCTGCTGCCCAAGGAGCTCGGGCCGCTGGCAGTGTTTATAAATTTA
>DATKWX010000039.1:0-5835 GCA_035529355.1 Bathyarchaeia archaeon | reverse complement strand
AAGAAAAAGGTAAATGATAACAAAAACAAGCAGGGCAGTGATAATTGTTTCTACTAAATCCAAAATAAGACGGCCAATAACCAAAAAAAGTCTTAGCATATTATTCCATTATAAAGCTTTAAAAGATTGAGAAGCAAGAGTAATTTTGGTAAAATTAGGCAAAAGACCATGTAGCTCAGTGGCAGAGCGTTCGGTTCACATCCGAAAGGCCCCTGGTTCAAATCCAGGCATGGTCACCTTTTTTAATTTGCCTTTGCTCAAAGACATCCTATAAACTTCAGCGAAATCAAAATATTCATATTGAACCTATAATAAAAATTACATTGACAAAACGCATTAAATATGTTAATTTACGCTAAATGCCTGTTTATTACAGGCGTTTGTTGTATAATTTAGCACTTTAAAAATTTATATAGCTAAGAATGTCATTCCCGCGCAAGCGGGAATCTATAAAGAATGACTTGTCTTTCCCATGAAAATGGGAATCTATACAAATAAAAAGTCATTAGGTTAGCTAAAGTTTGCACAGAACACTGGAAACATAAACAATTTGTGTTTCTTGGGTTCTGTGCAAAGTATCGCACGGACGCCTAACCAACAACCCCCTTGCGCGCGGGGGAGTAGTTGATGGCATTTATTGGCATGCACGTCGTACTAACAGTTATTGGACAGGAAGGAACGTACACACAAACGTTTGGTTATCTGATGACACCCAAGGAGGATTGTCACCATGTTGTACCGTAAGTTCGGCACGTTCAAGCTCGTGTTCGTCATCGGCCTGCTCGCTGCAGGCTTGCTGGCGCTCGCTCTGCCGGTCACCCCGGCCTACGCCGCCGGCCCCGTCCATACCTGGACTGCGGATGAACTCCAGATGGCATACGACGCAGAGCCCAACTGGCGCCGGTCGTTCAGCGTCGCCGTCTTCAAGGACAATGGCGATGGTGCCCTGAACCTCGATCCGGATTCGCCCTACCGCGACTATCCCGTCGAGAACGCCCAGGTGAAGATCGTCATGGCCGCGGGCAGCGAAATCGCCGACTGGAAGGGCGGCACCAATGCCAACGGCTGGACCCAGAGGGATGGGAACTTCGCCATCACGGGTATCACCGGTCTGACTGTGACCGCATGGCCGAAGGGGATGACGGGTAGCGTCCTGAGTACCTGGTCCGTTGGCTCCCACGGTGAATGGCCTGAGCGGCAGGCGTTCCCTATGAAGGTGAACCCGTTTGACCAGTACGTGAGCCTCGTGATCCTGGTCCAGTAGCACGGCAGACCTTTCACTAATATATGACGCTTAAGAGGTTTTTCCAGAACTCTTACAGGTTTTCTCCAGGAAAGTGGGGGAAAGGAACTTGTGAGGGTCGAGGAAAGCAGTTCCTCGAAAGCGTCCTTGAGCGTCTCCGGATGACCAGAATGCAGTCTTGCATTTAAAATCCGGCCGCAGGCCAAACACACGGGCCCCGCCAAAACCCGTTGGCTTGCGCGAGCTAACCTCGTCACATCTCGCCCCGAGTAAGGCAAAACTCGGAGTACTTAAGTCCACTTGAGAAACCGCGCGAATCCGCGCGCCGCTTTCTGGCGAGTCCCCCGAGTTGGGATGAGCAAGGTGGACAAAGACTTGAGAGGATGTGACAGGGAAGGTGTCAACCTTCCTACCTCTTGGAGTTTGCTGGACTCCCAACCTAGCCACGATCTAGGATAAATAATCTCCTTCCCAAGGAGAATTATGATTCCAACGATTAGGCTAGCGGCGTGGTCACATGGACCAGGCTGTACAAAAACCAGCGCGCAGACGGCTTCAGCTAAAAAGATTACCTCCTCACGACCGAGGAGACTCCCTCTCATAAAGGACCAATCTTTTTTCCTGAACCACAACCTGCGCTTAAATTCTTTGAAGTTAAAAATTTAACTTTAAGGACGTTAAGCGCAGGAAAATCAAGCTATATAAATTGAATTTTAAACCCGTTTTTAATTTGCAAAAAGCTGCAAACAAGAAAAACGGGTTTTTTATTGGCTCATCGCTAAAGCTACGGAAGACAGGTCGTTCGACCTCCAAGGTTGATTTCCCAATGTGTAAAAACTTAGGTATAAGAAAATTAAGTTAAATAATTACAAATAAAACATTACCATCTACAAGACTATTACCTGGAGTCAAAAGCTCCCTCTTTGGATCTAATACGTTATATTCTGGATCACCCCAAGTAGTTATTTCCGCACCAACATCTTGACTTGCTAAAATTCTTTCTAAACCATCAGGGGTATCACTTAACTTAACTACAGCACCTGACTCAAGTACCCCCAAATCTCGTTCTCGTTCTCCTAAAACAAACCTTCTTATAGGTGACATTTTTTAACTCGGTTTCTTTAAAAATTAAATATAAAAATGAAAGCAGGTTTTTTACTAAATGAATTTTACCATATTTTGACACTATATGTAATCTTACACGCATCACCTTAACGGAGAAGGGAAGTTGTTTCCAGCAAGTAGAATCTGCTTAGTACAAAATTGATATAAGCTTTTTCCAAATGAGATTGGGTCAGGGCTGATTGGCCTTTTTCCTGATTTTGCAATGCCAAGGAATAGGAAAGGAAAAATGGTTACTTTTTAATATAAATTGTCTGGCATAAAGAGAAAAATGCCCCTTTTTGTTATATAACATAGGTTCTAACATAGTTTACCAACCCCAGCACGTCAATGGCTTCAGTAATACATCGTATGGTATAATCGTTTTTATGAAGAATCAAAACTTCTCGAAAATTATTAAAAAAGAACATATAAATAAATGGGTTGCATTGACACCAAATGAAGATCGTGTTGTGGGATATGCCCCTACACCCAAAAAGGCACTAAAAAAGGCAGTAGCTAACGGAATAAAAAAACCTGTTTTTACTTATGTAGTAAAAGATTACGGAAATTTTTTTTCATGAAAGCTACCTTTAATTATACTTCATGGCCTCAAAACACTTGGTATCCAGCCCTAACAATTAAGCTTATTAATCCGAAGCTAATGAAAGGGTATCAGAATTATAAAGCTATTATTGATACTGGAGCTCAGTCATGTATATTTCATGCAGGAATCGGAGAACTAATAGGTCTAAATATTAAGAAAGGGGAAGAAAAACCATTCTACGGAGCTACTGAGGGCGAAGGAAAACAGTATTTGCATGAGGTTGTTTTAGATATTGAGCAAAGATGGAAAATAAAGTGTCTAATTGGTTTTTCTTATGATCTAAGATTTCCATTTGGATTACTAGGACAAGATGAATTTTTATCCTTGTTCAAAGCGAGTTTCGATTTTGCTAACAAAAAATTTGACCTCAATTCTAACCCTATTCACTAGCTCACCCCGTGTTAAACACGCCTCTGTCTGAGTTTGACGAGACCCTGTTAAAATTTTCTTTTTTAGGCTTAGATCCATCAAGAAGTGCTATAATCGTTCAACCTCCGAGGTTGATTTCCTCTAGTTATCCTATATTTTTAGGCTTTTCTTTTTTTTTAACCACAGGAATAGTAAAATTAACCTGTAATGCAAACAAAAAGTAGATCTCTAAAAAAGTTAAGTTCTATTTCTAGGTTTCTTAAGTTAAGTGGTAAGTACTACTTCCAGAATTACAATCTAAAACTCTTTTACGATTTCGTGCAAAACGATAGCGAAATCGGTGCAATTATTCAGAGACTTTTACTTAAATATCCCCAATATCAGATAGAAGCGGAAACAGTAATAAACAATCCATCGCAGAATATCCAAGGATACAGGGGTGAAGGGAAAATTCCTTCTTTTGAAGCGTGGGTTGCCTTTTGCCTTTTCTATGTTCAAGCTGCAACGAAGTCTAATGCTGGCAGCAAAGTCCTAGAAAAATTTGTTGGTCGGCGAACTACAGGTGATAATATTTCTGAAGAGCAAAAAATTGCCACTCAGTTTTTTAATGATTGCATAGAGCCAATTCTTATATATATAGAATTACAAATCCAGCAAACCCAAAATACTCTATACATTTTACAAAGATATAAAATTTTATGTGAATGGTATGATAGAAAAAAGTTATTCAAAGCTAAAGAGCCGGATATAACAAGGAATCACCTAAATAGATACTTGTTTGATCAGGGATTTACGTATTCGCTTTCTGAAACAATGGTTCCTTCAGGTAAGATTGACAACTTCGCACTTGATATTGGGTTCAAAGACAAACATGAGCTCGCAAATCTACCGGACGCCATAATTATTGAAGGCAAGATATACAACGGCAGCAAAAATGCTATTCAAAAAGTGAGAAACCAAGTGAATAAGCGCATGGAAGATCTAGATTTTCAGGAAGGTTTTTGTATAATCTTCAATAAAACACAGCGTCAGATTAACCTTTCAGTTTCGGAAACTGGCGGTTTAATTGGGGGATATACTCAAGGATTTTATTATATAAAAGAGGCTACTAAAACCACTTTTTTCCTTGTTACAAATCTTGATAAGAGTTTTGTTAACTCTACGACTACAAATAAAGAAGTGAAGATTGAATTGATTTAAGTAAGCTTTGAAAGAATATCTTGTCTGCGAGGAAAATTAGGTAAAGACTAGCTGTAGTTGGAGTGTTTCAAAGACGGTTTTGACATTTTGCAAGGTAAAGTCAACACTAACTTCCTGTTGCAGAACAAGTCTTTTAGGGGGGGCTAGCTTCAGAATGCCCATAAAAAATTATTTTTAATGACATGGTAGGATAAAACTGTAAAAGATATAGTAATTTTGACAAAAAGAAAGGAGGTGAAAAATGAATAATATAGCTATTTGGTTAATTCTTGGATTAGTAAGTCTTATATTTGGTATTTTTAGCAGAATTGCAGCATTTAAAGAAAAGAGTAAGTCTTGGTGGTTTTTTGAATGGTGGCGTGATTTTGCAAGCTATTTTATAACAGGTGGTATAGGATATTTTTTTGTAGCAGTTAGGTGGCCAAATATAGCACAATTAGGCAGTTTGTCTGTCAGTGATTTTTTCTTGTTTTTTACTTTTTTAATCGGTGTATTGGGCTGGTTACCATATTTCATCAAAAATATAACAGAAGGAATAAATGTTATTGTTGAAAGAATTTTGACAAAATAAAACGATTTCCAAGAAAATCGCTTTAAAAGTATTTTTTTTGTTGCCTAAATTTGAAGGTAACGAGCCCGGTCGGTATTCTTGATAAACATTGAGTCAAATATTTCGATCGTTGAACCTCCGAGGTTGATTTCTCAAGGAACCTGCCGGCAGGCAGGCCTCGGGGTTTTTAGTTTATATTAGTGTCTTATCAGGCTCACCTAGCGGAGAAGGGAAGTTGTTTCCAGTAAGTAGAACCTGCTTAACACAAAATTGATATAAGCTTCTTCTAATTTGGATTGATCTAGGGCTGGTTGTGCATTTTCCTGTTTTTCCAAGGCCAAAAAATAGGCAAGACCTAAATCCTGATTTTTACCGTTTTTGGCTTTATCATTAATCTTTGGTTCAAGACCACTAAAAATTCTTATCAAAGCATTTTTGTAATTTAAAACTTTGCTTTTAGTGATTGAATTGCCTGATTTTTTATACAAAATTACCCACGAAGAACCGAGAAGTTCTGATATTTGATTAAGTTCGTTTTTAAGATAAATTGCTTTATCAGGACCTATTCTATTTTGTTTAAAATACTGATTGATTTCCTGTTCTAGGTTGTAGCAATAATCGAGTGAAGAAAAAACATATTTTGAAGCGTAGTTGTAGTTTCCTTTATTAAAATAAACTGTCGCCTGGTTGACTATCTTAATGATTTTATTAACCTGGTAGCTTAAGGCTTTTTTTGTGGCATTAGGAGTTACTTTAGTTTGAGTG
>DATKWX010000038.1:0-7255 GCA_035529355.1 Bathyarchaeia archaeon | reverse complement strand
AATAAAGTGGTTGAAGAAGCGCTTTATCCGGCGATGGAAGATTTTTGTTTGGATATTGTTTTGGGAAAGGGTCCCTCGGCCAGAACCGTTAGACTGGAATTACCAAAATTTAGCTTAATTGCCGCTACTACCAGAATTGGTCTAATTTCCTCGCCGATGCGCGATCGTTTTGGTGCGGTTTACCGCTTGAATTTTTATATTCCCGAAGAGCTGGCTAATATTATTAAAAGGTCAGCCAAAATCCTCAATATCCCTATTGATGAACCTTCTTGTAATAAATTGGCCCAAAGATCGAGGGGAACACCGAGAGAAGCCAATAGATTAGTAAAAAGAATCAGGGATTTTGCGCAGATAAAAGGGGAGGGAAAAATTGACGAGGAAATTTTGGATGAAGCTTTAAAAGTTTTGGAAATTGATAATCTTGGTTTGGATAAGGTTGATCGCGATTTACTAAAATCTTTGTGTATTGATTACCGGGGAGGACCGGTAGGATTGGATACCTTGGCCGCGACCATTGCTGAGGATGCGGGAACAGTTGAGGATGTCATTGAACCTTATTTAATCCAAAAAGGTATGCTCAA
The DNA here is from genome assembly GCA_035529355.1 of Bathyarchaeia archaeon. Classification (GTDB taxonomy): domain Bacteria; phylum Patescibacteriota; class Microgenomatia; order UBA1400; family UBA1400; genus DATKWX01. The sequence goes on along the minus strand of DATKWX010000038.1, from coordinate 6,674 downwards.
GCGAAGCAAACAGGGTAGAATGGCAACCAGAAAAGCCTTTGATCATTTGAAAATCTCGGTTTCAAAAAATTTCAAAGAAGAACAAAAAAAACTTTTTTAATCCAAAAAAATGGAGGGAGGTGAAAATAAATGGTTGATCAAAAAGTGGGTGTCGTCATTCACTATTATGATAAACTTGGCGTCGCTATTGTTGATCTTAGTTCAGACTTAAGTTTGGGTGACAAAATAAAAATAGCCGGAGATGATCAAGAGCTTATCCAGGAGGTTAGTTCAATGCAGATAGAGCATAAGCCTGTCAATAACGCTAAAAAAGGCGACTCTATTGGTCTTAAGGTTGACCAGGTAGTCAAAGAAAAGGCAGAAGTATTTAAACTATAATATTTTAATTTGCATTTAGCCTAATTTAAAATTAGGAGTTATTTTTGTGGAATTTAATTTAGCAAAAGATATTCAAAAAGCGATAAAAAAAATTTTGCAGGAAATAGACTTTCCTCACATCAAACCGAACCAGATTGTTTGTTTTCGTTCTTTTGGTTCCAAGTCCAGGGCGCGGGCCAGAATCTGGTCCTTTCCGCAAATCTGGCAGAAAGCGCTTCAGGTAAAGCCCCATTATTGCATTGAAATCTTGTCAGAAAAATTTGATTGTCTGTCAAAGGCTGAACAGACTAAAACTTTAATTCACGAGCTGATGCATATCCCCAAAACTTTTTCAGGCGCTCTCCTACCTCACCGGGGGAGGGGGAAAATAAAAATAGATAATCGGACAGTTGATAAAATATTTAGAAAACTTAAAAATAAATATTAATCATTAAAATTCTGTAAAATCTAAAGAGTTTCAAAGATGATTTTTTTTATTTATGGTGACAATCAAGTAGCTAGCAGAGGAAAATTAACTGATTTGATTTCCGAAGCCCAAGCGACGCAAAAAGAAATAATCAGACTTGAAGGTAAGACCATTGACCAAAACAAGCTGCTTCAAACCCTAGAGTCAGATTCTCTTTTCGGCCAGGAAAAGATGGTAATAATAGAAAACCTTTTTATAAGACAAAAATCAAAAGAAAAGGATAGCCTTATTCAATATCTAAAAAAAGAGCCTATTAAACCAGGGGTGATTTTTTGGGAACCAAAGGAAATTAGCGGAACAACAATCCGTTGGCTGCCAAAAACCTGGCAGTTTCTTGTTTTTAAAACACCGGTAATTATTTTTAAGTTATTAGATTCATTAAGACCGGGAAATCAAACACAAATACTCCCCCTTATGAAGGAGAGTATTAGTGGAGAAAGTTCGGAAATGGTTTTTTACATGATTGCAAGAAGAATCAAAGAGCTGATTATTGCCAAGGATATGGGTAAAACCGGTCTGAACGGTGCTCCCTGGCAAATCGGCAAGCTGATTTATCAAGCAAAAAATTTTACCTTGGATCAATTAAAGTCAATTTACTTAAAACTTTTGGAAATAGACATTGATATCAAAACCGGCCGTGGCCTGATGCCTTTAGATTGGTATCTTGATTTATTAATAGTAAATATGTAGGATATTTAACGTTGGAGCTCGCCCCGCAATGAAAACAGGCATACTTTTAAATCTAGTTAAAAAAGGTTTTCAAACAATAGATGTACCTTTAAGTTATAAAAAAGCCGCCTTAAGGTTTATTGAAAAATGGCTAACCGAAGAAGAGTTTAGACCTTATATCCTTCAAGTAGAATATTTAATTAAACAAAAAAAATGGAATCTTTTATTAGATGAATTCTATCAAATTATTCCCTTTGGAACGGGTGGAAGAAGAGGTTTAGTTGGTGTCGGGCCAAATAGAATTAATACATGGACTGTTCAGTCTTCAGCTCAGGGTCATTCTCAGTACTTATTAAAACAATATGGGCAAAAAGCAAAAAAGCGTGGCGTAGTCTTAACCTTTGATGTTCGTAAATTTACTCAAAAAGGCATTTATAATGATAAAATTCCCAATCCGGTGATGAACCTAACTTGCAAAGATCTAGCTGTATCAGCAGCACAGGTTTATGCTGCCAATGATATTCAGGTTTACCTTTTTGATGATATTCGCAGTACCCCTCAACTTTCTTTTAGTATTCGCCATCTTAAGGCTGTTGCTGGAGATATGTTTTCTGCCAGCCATAATCCGCCAACAGATAATGGTAAAAAAGTTTACGATCCTTCGGGTGGCCAAATAATTCCTCCCTTAGACCAAATTCTAGTTGATGAAGTCACTAAAAATGTTAAAGAAATTAAAAAAATGAACTTTGAACAAGCCAAAGCCAATGGCTTAATAAAAATCGTAGGTAAAGAGATTGATAAACTTTATATCAATGAAGTGGTTTCTCTTTCTCTCTCCAAAAATAGAATGGCTAAAATTGTTTATTCGCCTTTACATGGCACTGGTTTAACTTCTTTTTATCCATCTTTAAAACAGGCCGGTTTTAACGTTTTACTAGACCCAAAAACTAAAAATCTTTCGGGAGCTTTTGAAAACGTGACTTTTAATATTCCAAACCCTGAAGTAGAACAGTCTTTTGATAATTCCTTGCCTTTTGCTAAAAAAGTCAAAGCAGATTTGCTTATTAATTCTGATCCAGATGCTGATAGGATTGGTTTGATGGTTCGTCACCATAATAAATGGCATTATTTAAACGGAAATGAAATCGCTATCATTTTGACTGAATACGGTATTACTAAGTTTAGAGAAAAGAAAAAGTTAAACAAAAATTGTGTCGTAATAAGAACTGAAGTAACAAACTCTCTTATTAGCAAAATTGCTAAGGCAAATAAAGTCCATTGTATTGATAACCTATTAGTAGGTTTTAAATATATTGGTGATGAAATGAATAAGCTAGAAAAACAGGGCAAAATGGATGACTTTATTATTGGTGTGGAAGAAAGTCATGGTGTAATAATGGGCAATTACTTAAGAGATAAAGACGCAGCCGGTGGAGCTATCTGGCTTAGCGAACTAGCAGGCGAACTAAAAGTCAAAAACAAAACCCTGCTTGAATATTTAAATGAAATTTATAGTAAATATGGCTATTGTCATGATTATTTAACAGAAATTAGGATGTTGGGGGCTGTTGGTCGAGAAAAAATCCTTAAAATACAAGGTTATCTAAGGAAAAACAAAATAAGTAAATTTGGTGATTTTGATGTAGTTAAAAAAATTGACCGTTGGCAAGGGCCTCCTCAACCACATTTATCTGAGACTGATACAGCCAGCAGAGATGTTTTAATTTTTAAGTTTAAAGATTTAAATAATACTCAGGGTTTAAGGGTTACTGTTAGACCTTCGGGTACAGAACCAAAAATAAAAGTGTATTTTGAAGTGGTAGGTAAACCAGTTAATCTAGAACAATTAGATGATAACAAAAAAATGATTACTAAAATAAGATTAGATTTGGAAAAAGCTTTCATGAAATATTGCTATAAAATTGTTGATGTAGATTTTCCTAACCGTGGTTTTTTATTATTTTGGCAGCTACCATTAGACGATAAATTAAACTATTTTAAGATTGAATCAGAGATTGCAGACTTAAAGAATATGTCCAATAAAAAAGAGCGTGGTAAACGATTAAAAAGTATTATATCTTTTCTAGGTAGTAATCCTCTTCAAAAAGTAGATAAAGCTTTTAAAGAAAAGTATGGCCAACCTATTAAGAAATATTTGGAATGACACGAAGTTAAATTAATTTTGTATTAACTTCCTCTAAAAAAATTCCACTTGTTTTCTGAGATTGAAAAATGGTAAAGTTATGTTAGTTCTAAAAGGAGAAAAATGAATAATCTAGACGATTTGCAAACAATTAAAAAATTGGATAAAGAAGGCGTTTTGGAATCAATTGAACTATTTCCTCAACAATGCCTTCAGGTTTTGCAAGAAACAAAAAAACTTAAACTTTCATCCTTAAAAAACAAAATTGCCAATATTATTGTTTCCGGCATGGGTGGTTCTGCCTTTTCCGTAGAAATAATAAAAACTCTTTTTGCTGACGAAATCAAGGTCCCTTTAGAAATCGTTCGTGATTATCATTTGCCTAAATACGTTGATGAACAGACTTTAGTTTTGGCAGTTTCTTATTCAGGAACTACGGCAGAGACCTTAAGTTGCGCTCAAGAAGCTTTAGCAAAAAATAGTAAATTGTTGATTTTAGCTAATAATGGTGAGCTTGCAAACTATTTGAACCAAAAAAACGTTTTTGGTTATGTTTTTAAAGAAAAATACAATCCTTGCCATCAGCCAAGAACCGGAACCGGTTATTTGGTTTGTGGTGCTTTGGGACTTTTAATAAAAAGCGGGTTAATAGAAGTTTCCTTTTCAGGAATAGAGAAAAGCGTAAAAAATCTTTTTAATCAATACCAGCAAAATATTCCTTTACAAAAAAACAAAACCAAGCAAATGTCTCTAAAACTAAAAGATAAATTTGTTCTTTTAGTTTCTTCAGAATTTTTAAACGGGGCAATTCACGGTTTTGCAAACCAACTCAACGAAAATGCCAAAGCCAACTCCACTTTTCATTATATTCCCGAACTTAATCATCACCGCATGGAAGGTTTAGGCTTTCCTAAAGAGTTTAAAAAACTTAGCATTTTTTTGTTTTACCTTTCCGACCTTTATGATAGGGCCAACCAGATAAGATATAAAATTACCCAAAAGGTCATTGAAAAAAACGGCTATCAAGTTCTCGATTACAAAGTTGTGGGAAAAGACAAGGTTAGTCAGGCATTCAATACAATAATTTTTAACGCTTATGTCAGCTTTTATCTGGCCATTCTAAATAATGTTAACCCGAATAAAATTCCCTGGGTTGATTATTTTAAAGAAGAATTAAGAAAGCTTAATTTCGGTTAACTTTATTAAATCTGCCTGATGAAAGACAAAAAAGAAAATTTCGAGAATAATAACGAAAAACAACTTGTTTGGTTTAACGAGATTGACAAAGATGATATTCCTTTGGTAGGAGGGAAAGGAGCAAACCTTGGGGAAATGGTACAAGCAGGTTTTCCCGTTCCCGAAGGTTTTATTGTTACTTCCGAAGCCTACTTTGATTTTCTTGCCGAAAATAAGTTTCATGTTCAAATAAAACGGATTTTAGAGCCGGTTGATGCCCGTGATCCGGAGCAACTCAATGATGCTTCCCAGAAAATCAAAAAATTGATTATCAGCGGAAAAGTTCCGTTGACCTTAGCAAAACAAATTATTTCTTTTTACGAGCAACTTGGCGGGAGATTTAAAAAACACTGTTTAGTTGCTTGCCGTTCGTCAGCTACAGCCGAAGATTTACCGGATGCCTCCTTTGCCGGACAGCAAGAAACTTTTTTGAATGTTAAAGGTGAAGCCAATGTGGTAAACAAAGTCAGAGAATGCTGGGCTTCTTTATTTACTCCAAGAGCAATATTTTACCGACAAGAAAAAAAGTTTGATCATTTCAAAGTCGGCCTGGCGGTGGTAGTTCAAAAAATGATCCAATCTGACACTTCCGGAGTTATATTTACTTTAGACCCGGTTACTAATGACAAAACTAAAATTATTATCGAGGCTATTTTCGGCCTTGGCGAAATGATTGTTCAGGGCTTGGTTACCCCCGATCACTATGAAGTAAATAAAAGTGATCTTAAAATTATCGCTAAACAAGTAAACGATCAACAAGTTAAATTAATTAAAGTGGGCACTTTAAATAAAAAAACTAAAGTGCCAGCAAGGCTTAGACGCAGGCAAAAAATTACTGACAATAAAATTATTGAATTGGCTGGTTTGGCCAAAAAACTTCATCAGCATTATTTTTTCCCGCAGGATATTGAATGGTCTTTGGAAAAAAACCGGACTTATATCCTGCAAACTCGGCCGGTGACTACTTTAAACCAAAAATCTCCGGTTGAAAAAAAGAAATTTACCCTAAATTTACCCCTAATCGTTAAAGGTGATCCGGCTTCACCAGGAATAGCTACCGGCTATGCCCGGCTCATTAATTCTCCGAGTCAAATCAATCAGGTCCAGTATGGAGAAATTTTGGTCACCAAAATGACTACCCCGGATTTTGTTCCGGCGATGAAAAAAACCGTAGCCATTGTTACTGATGAGGGCGGCCAAACTTCACATGCGGCTATTGTATCAAGAGAACTGGGTATTCCTTGTGTGGTTGGTACAAAAAAAGCGACAAACTTAATAAAAAATGGGCTCGTTCTTACTGTAAATGGCGCCACCGGCGAGGTATTCAAAGGAAGCCCGGAAACAAATTCTTTATATTCGCCGTCTTCAAGCCAATTTAAAAAAGAAACTTCCCCTCTTGCCACAAATCAATTTCCTAGTGAAGTTTCGGTTTCTCACCTGAAAACAGCGACTAAGCTTTACGTAAACTTAGCCGAACCGGATTTGGCAGAAACGATCGCAAAAAGAAATGTTGATGGCGTCGGTTTGCTGAGGGCGGAATTTATGATCTCCCAGCATATAAAATATCATCCTAAAAAACTGATTGAAGATAAAAAACAAGTTTTTTTTGTTGACAAGCTTGCTGAAGGAATAGCTAAATTTTGCCGCGTTTTTGATCCTCGACCAGTTATCTATCGAGCCACTGATTTTAAAACCAATGAATATGGCAATCTTATCGGTGGTAAATTTTTTGAGCCAGCAGAGCAAAATCCGATGATTGGTTTTCGCGGCGCTTTCCGTTAT
>DATKWX010000037.1:0-14900 GCA_035529355.1 Bathyarchaeia archaeon | reverse complement strand
ACTCTTGCTTCTCAATCTTTTAAAGCTTTATAATGGAATAATATGCTAAGACTTTTTTTGGTTATTGGCCGTCTTATTTTGGATTTAGTAGAAACAATTATCACTGCCCTGCTTGTTTTTGTTATCATTTACCTTTTTCTTTTTCAACCGCATCAAGTAAAGGGCAATTCCATGCAGCCGAATTTTGAAGATGGTGAATATTTACTTACCAATAAAGTAACCTACCGTATTAATAAACCAAAAAGAGGAGAGGTGGTAATCTTCGAGTCCCCTCAGAATAAAGATTTTGATTATATAAAAAGAATTATCGGACTACCCGGAGAAAAGGTAAAGATTGTCAACGGCAAGATATTTATTAATGGTTCAGTTTTAGATGAAAGTGCTTACTTGGCTGATGATGTCTATACTCAGGAGGGTAGCTTTTTACCTGAAAATGAAGAAGTTGATGTCTCTGAAAATCAGTATTTTGTTGTTGGCGACAATCGGTCTCACTCAAGCGATTCAAGAGAATGGGGTTTTATACGTGTAGAAAACATTATCGGCAAAACCTGGGTGCGTTATTGGCCACCCTCTAGGGCAGGGCTGTTGCCCACGATAGCCTGGTGAAGTGTCCGCAATTTATCTTCAGTATCTTCCAAATTACCCAAAAAAGTAATATAAAGCTTTGTTTGTCTCATGCTTCTTCTTAACCTTACTCTTGAGCTTTTACCGAGTGCCTCTCTCATTTCGTCCTCCAGTTGATCTACTTTCTCATCAATAATAAATTTATGCTCAAGGGACTTATTCTCTTTTGGTAATGACTGGGATGGCTGTCCTGAAGCAATTCTCAGCCGGCGGGCGATTTCTTCAGCACGCCTGACCGAAGCTGATTCCTTCAAAACCAGCTTATAAGCTTCAATCATTAGTCGCACATCATGAATGCCTTGAAGAGCCCGGGCATGACCTTCAGTGATTAAGCCGGAAAGTAATCCGTCTTTAATCGCATCAGGCAATTCCAAAAGTTTTAAGGTGTTAGAAATATAAGGGGCGCTTTTACTAACTCTTTTGGCAATCTCTGACTTGGAAAGATTGAATTCTTCCACCAGTCTTTCAAAGGCTTTTGCTCGGTCAAGAGGATTAAGGTCCTCTCTTTGAACATTTTCCACCAAAGCCATCTCTAACATTCCTTGGGGGCTGGTTTCTTTCACAACACAGGGGACTGTTTTAAGACCAGCTATTTTAGAAGCCCGCCAACGCCTCTCACCAACGATAATCTGATAACCAGCGGGAGTGTGAGCAACCACCAAAGGTTCTAAAATACCGTGCTCTTTGATCGATTCCACCAAATCCTCAATTGAATCAGGAGTAATTACTCCCCGAGGTTGTAAAGGATTCGCTTGGAGTTGATCGATTTCTATTTCAACAATGTTTTTTCGGTTAGAATCTTCCATATTAGATCACGGAAACCAATTTTTTATCTTCACGAACGGAAAACTTTACCTGACCATCCTTTAAAGCAAAAAGGGTATGGTCTCTACCCACTCCTACCCCATCAGCCGGATGATATTTGGTTCCTTTCTGTCTGACAATAATTTGTCCGGTTTGCACCTTCTGGTCCCCAAAAATCTTGATTCCCCGTCTTTTACCTGCCCGTCCTTTATGTTGATTAAGACTGCCACCGGTTTTTTTCTTGGCCATTGCTTATTACTTTTAATAGACTATATCATCTATTTTAATAACATAAATATCCTAAAATATTTTTTCACAAAAGTCAACTACATCTTTTCACGTCAAATGTATCAAGCAGGAAATAGGTTATGAAGAAATCTTTAGAATCTTTATTATTGTTTTGAGTTGGCGATGACCCTTGACTCTACGATAACGTGATTTGGCCCTAAACTTGCTTACTCTAATTTTTTTTTCCTTAGTTTGATCTAAAATTTCTGCTTGGACTCGTGCTCCAGTCACTTGCGGCATACCGATTTTAAGCTTGTCTGTTTTAATCAATAAAACTTCATCAAAAATAATTTCATCCTTAGCTTTTCCTTCAATCTTTTCTATCTTTAGGCTTTCGCCTTCAGCAACTAAATACTGTTTGCCACCGGTTTGGATAACTGCTTGTTTTTTTATTTTAACCATAAGCTGTATTTTAACAAACGCTTTATCTTATTTCAATCATTTTCTCTTTTTGTATATTCTTACTGATTGACTCAATAAAACCTAACAATATTAGGGTGGACATTAAGGAACTGCCCCCGTATGAGACCAAAGGCAGGGTTATACCAGTTACGGGAAGAAGTCCCAAATTCATGCCGATATTCACAAACACCTGGCTAAAAATCATCGCTGCAGTCCCATAGCAAATCAAACTGCCGAAACCTTCTACGCTTTTTTGTCCAAGCTGAATGATTTTTAAAATTAAAGCTAAAAAAGCACCGATAACAACGGTACCCCCAATAAATCCCATTTCCTCTGCTAAACAGGCAAAAATAAAGTCCGAATGACGTTCAGGTAAAAAATGCAACTGGCTTTGACTCCCCTGGCCTAGTCCTTTTCCCAAAAACTGGCCTGAACCAATAGCAATCTTAGCCTGAGCTAAATTATAACCACTGCCTAAGGGATCATAACCAGGATTAATAAAACTGACAATCCTTTCCTGTTGATATGGTTTTAAAAAATGCCAAATTAAAGGAAGCACGGCTAAAAAAAGAAATAAACCTATCAAGATATATTTTTTATCAATGCCTTTTGCGACTAAAATCCCCAGCCAAGTCAAAAAAACAATCAAAGAACTACCCAAAGCAGGCTGTTTAAAAACCAAAAAAGCCGGAAGAAAAAAAATCAGCAAAAGCAAAAAAAAATTTTTTATTTTTTCGGTATCTAAGTTAAGGGCAAAACCGGAAAAACTTAAAACCAACATTGGTTTAACCAACTCCGATGGTTGCAGAGTAAAATTACCAATCTTTATCCATCTTATCGTCCCCCGGGTGAGCTGGCCTAAAATAAAAGTCAAACAAAGAAAAAATATACTAAAAATAAATAAATGAGGGTAAAAATCTTTGAAAACTCGATAATCTAAGCTTGAAAAAATAATAAAAAGCAGGGTTCCAAGCAAGAAATATATCAATTGGCTGCGAAAAAACTGGGGATCGAGGCTAAAAAGAATTAAACTACCAAAACTAAAAATCAGCAATACTAAACCTACAATCAACCAGTCAATTTTGGGCGACCACGGCATAAGACATATTATATTACTATTTTTACTCCTTTACCGCGCTTCAGCTTCTTTGCCAATGTTCTCCCTTTTATCTCCTCCTCAAACTCTTGCGGCCAAGAATCCAAAATAACGGTCACTAACTGATCAACTCTTAAACCGGCTTTTTTCCTGGCTTCTTGTATCTTGCGAATCAGTTCCCGAGCTTCGCCTTCTTTTAGTAAATGAGAAGTTATCCTTGTGTCTAAACAAACCTCAAGCTCTTTGCCTTTTTGGAAGCTAACGTTTTTAACATTCAATTCGTCCTTAATTAACTGAATCAACTGGGAGGATAATATTTTATTATTATTTTTTACTTTAATCAAAGCAAGTGGCTGACGCACTTTTATGCCTTTTTCTTTTCGTAACGAGTGCCCTTTTTCGCAAATTTGGCGGACTAACATCATTTGCTCTAAAAGTTTAGTGTCGATTTTTTTCGCGGATGGTTTTGGCCAATCAGTCAGATGGACTGACTCTTTTGAGGTTAAATTTTTAAAGATTTTTTCTGCTATGAATGGAGTAAACGGAGCCAACGCACTGCATAAATTAATTAAAACGTAATATAAAGTGTTTAAGCACCTGTTCTTGTCCAACTCATCCTTTGCTGACAAACTAACTCTTAGCCGAGAACGTCTTACGTACCAGGTGGAAAGATCTTGAACAAAATCCTCAATCAGCAAAGCCGCAGCATAAGCATTATAATTGTCTAAAAAATTTGACACTTCCAAGGTTAAATTGTCGAGCTTAGCCAAAATCCATTTATCTAAAACATTAAAGTCATTAAAATTATTGGGAAAAAATCCTTTTGGCTGCCACCTGGACAGGTTGGCAAAGGTAACAAAAAAATTATAAACATTCCAAAGAGTAAGATGAAATCTTCTTCTGGTCTCATCAGCAATCTTGTAACCGAAAAACAAATTTTTTTCCGGATCATGGGTTAAATACATCCAACGCATTACGTCAACGCCGATTTTATCCGCTCCTTCATTGAATTCAATGGCATTACCCCAGGATTTGTGCATTGGCCGGCCATCTTCTCCCAGTAAAGTCGCAAATCCCAAAACCGTCTTGTAAGAAGGGGTTTTTTCCAGAACGGTTGACATAGCAATCATGGAGTAAAACCAGTTTTTGAATTGACCGGGAAAAGATTCGGTAATAAAATCAGCCGGAAACCAGCGTTTAAAATACTTTTTGTCACCAGTATAACTAACCTTACCTGTTTTCGGATCTTTTAAGGTCGAGTAGCCAACAATTCCGGCATCCAACCAGGGGTTACCCACAGCCTTAATTCTTGAAACCAAATTTCCGCATTTCGGGCATTTGATTTTTATTTCGTCAATCCAGGGACGATGAGGACTATGGCCTTTAAACTCCTTCCAGCCGGAAATTGTTTTCAGCTTTAGTTCTTCTTTTGACCCAATAACTTCAAAATGGCCACAGGAACATTCCCAAATCGGCAAAGCCAAACCCCAGTACCTACTCTTGGAAATTAACCAATCATGCATGTTTTTAAGCCAATCAAGCTCCCGTTTTAAACCAAAACCGGGAATCCACCTAATTTTCCCGGCGACTGCCATCATTTCCTGGCGCAAAGTTCTTTTTTCCTTGTCTTGGAGGTCTTTTTTGTCCATACTAATATACCACTCATCAACAACCCGCCAAACCAGTTCTTCTTTGCAGCGCCAACAGGCCGGATAGCGGTGCCTAATTTTTTCCGCCTTATAAAAAAAACGGCCGCTATCTTTATTCTTAAGATACCCCAAAATTAACTCCGCATGTTTTTTGGCATTTTTGCCGCTGAATTGATCCATACCTTTAAGATAGTTAGCCACTTCGTCAATAACTTCAATCACCGGTAATTTTTCTTTTTTACCAAATTGATAATCTTCAGCACCACCGCCGGTAGCCACATGAACAATTCCTGTACCTTCAGTCTCTTCGACCGGTAAAATGAGAGGGTCAGAAGGAAAAACCGCATGTTGATAATTACCTAAGGATTTTTTTACTCGCGGTAGATAATCAAAAGGCGCCTCATACATAAGACCAACAAGTTTCCTACCTTTGAAAGTTTTATAGTCTTTTTTATTTAAGTCGGGAAACAAAAATTTTGCCCTTTCCCTGGCTAAAATTAATTTTTCTCCTTTTTCACTAATCTGCACGTAATCTTTTTTTGGATCAACTACCAAAGCAACGTTGGCGGGAATAGTCCAGGGAGTAGTCGTCCAAACCAAAAAATTTGATTTTTTCCAGCCTTTGTTTTTAATCGGTAGTTTGAAATAAACTGACTCATGGGTTACCTGCCTGTAGTCTTCCGTAAGCATCTCGTGCTGAGAAATGGCTGTTCCGCATCGTGGGCACCAAGGAACAGAATCTCTTCCTTTGTAAAGCCAGCCATTTCCCCAGCATTTTTTCAAAAAATACCAGATCATATAATTATTCTCGTCACTCATGGTAAAGTAGGAATTATTCCAATCCATAAAATAACCAAGCCTTTTCGATTGTTCTGTTTGGATTTTGGAAAACTTTATGACTCTTTTTTTACAGGAATTCACAAATTTGGCAACACCGAATTTTTCAATATTCTTTTTTGACTTGAATCCCAACTCTTTTTCCACCTCTACTTCAACCCATAGGCCTTGGCAGTCAAAACCGCTTTGAAATCTTTGTTTAAAGCCTTTCATGTTTTTATACTTTTGCCAAAGATCTTTATAGGTTCTGCCCCAGGCGTGGTGAACACCCATCGGATTATTGGCCGTTATCGGGCCGTCCATAAAGGAAAAACGATTTTTTCGGTTGTCGTTTTTATGAAGGTATTTTTTTACTAATCCGGATCCATACCACCAGGAAAGAATCTCTTTTTCCATTTTGGGAAAATCCGGTCTTGGATCAACTTTATCAAATTTTTTCATGAAATTTATTATATCAACCTTATAAAAAATTTACTATTGAGATTCTATCTCTAGTTTACCCTGAGTTCATCTCAGGGTTCCAGAATAACCACGATACTGAGGTTTAAGAATGACAATTACACCTGATTAATTCCGTAATTCAGGTTATTTTCCTTGTCTTAAAAAGGCGGGGATATCGAACTCAGAATCCTCTGGTGGAAAACCATCTTCAGGGGTTTTCTTTTTCTTTTCTTCCTCTTCTTCGGATATATCTTGTGTTTGAGTCAAAACTTGAGCTTGTGGCGACCGGAAAGGTTGAGTACTGGCAATTTGCTGGAGGCGTTGCCTCGACTCATCAAATCCCGTGGCTAAAACAGTAATCTTAACCTGATCGACTAAATTCTCATCAATAACCGTCCCAAAAATAATATTGGCATCAGCATCAGCTACTCCAGAAATTGTTTCTGCCGCCTGATTAACTTCATCCATCGTCAGGTCTTTGCCACCAGTAATGTTAAAGAGAATTCCTTTGGCGCCTTCAATAGAGACATCCAGTAATGGCGAAGAGATGGCGCTTCTGGCGGCGATTTGCGCTCTGTTTTCACCGGTCCCGACTCCCATTCCCATTAAAGCACTTCCGGCGCTACTCATGATTGTTTTAACATCGGCAAAATCAACGTTAATCAATCCGGGAGAAGTAATTAAATCAGAGATGCCCTGAACTGCTTGGCCTAAAACCGAATCAGCCACAGAAAAAGCTTCAAGTAAAGTCATCTTTTTATCAACTATGTCCAAAAGTCTCTGATTAGGAATAATAATTAAGGTATCTAGCTTGTCTTTTAAAGCCTCTATACCCTCTTCAGCTACCACCATTCTCCTTGTGCCTTCAAATAAAAACGGCTTAGTAATCACACCCACGGTTAAGGCTCCCAGCTCGCGGGAAATCTCAGCAATTATTGGACTAGCACCAGTGCCTGTTCCTCCACCCATACCAGCGGTAAGAAAAATCATGTCTGAATCTAAAAGCACCTCTTTTATTTTTTCCTTTGATTCTTCTGCTGCTTGCCGGCCGAGTTCCGGATTAGCACCGGAACCTAAACCTCTAGTCAATTTTTCTCCTATTTGAATCTTAGTGGAAGCCTTGCAGTCCAGTAATACCTGAGCGTCGGTATTAACGGCCACAAATTCCACGCCTTTAATATTCTGGTTTAGAACCATTGAAGAAAGGGCATTACCACCACCACCACCGACACCGACAACTCTAATCTTGGCAAAAGTATTTAGGTCAGGTTTAACAAGCACCATGGTTCAAACCTCTTTCTGGGCAGGAGAAGGCTAAGGTAAAAATGATTTAACAAAATCAATTGCTTTATGAACGGCTCCTTTGGCAGGAATTCTACCTAAAACATTGCCAATTTTGGCTAAAGAAAAGGAGGGGCGACTTGCTCCTTCAAAGTTTTTTATACCATAAAGAATAAGACCTTGGCCAACACTAAAATCAGGGCCCTTAATCTCGTCAATCAAACCAGAAAGTCCGCCGGGCGTACCTGTTCTCACTGGTAAAGATAAGGTTCTTTTACAAACCTGAATAATCCCGGCAGTTTGCGCCCCACCGCCACAGATAACTATTCCGGCCGGCGTTCCTCCACCATAACCAGATTTTTTTAACTCCTCACCGGCCATCTGAAAAATTTCTTTTAATCGAGGCTGGATGATACCGTCAACCACCGTCTTTCGAGAGACGCTGGCCACGTTTTCCTCAAGCCCTAATTTGGAAAGATCCAGTTCATCTTCTTCATCTTTTTTCTTAAGTATCTTTCTTTTCTCTGTCAAGGCTTTTTTGATTTTCTCCGCGCTTGCCAAACTGACCCGTAAGCCGATAGCCAAATCATTGGTAATATTTTTAGCTCCCACGGGAAGAACCGCTGAGTAAGCGAGAGAGCCTTCGATAAATAAAGCAATTGAGGTGGTTCCCCCGCCGATGTCAACCAAACAAACTCCCAACTCTTTTTCCGTGTCAGTTAAAACCGCATCAGAGGCGGCCAGGCCGGAAAATACCAAGCCTTCGATGTCAATCCCCAGCTCCTGGATGCATTTAACTAAATTTTTCATCGCCGTTGAAGAGCCGGTAACAATATGAGTTTCTACCTCCAACCTCACTCCCGTCATTCCCATCGGATCCTTAATCCCTTCTTGAGAATCAACGATAAAGCCGCGGGGAATAACATGAAGGATCTCTCGTGAAGCAGGCAAAGAAATGGCGCGAGCTGCCTCAATCACCCGAGAAACATCTTCCATACTGATTTCTCCTTCTGGCTCGGCCACCGCGACTACACCTTTTGAATTTTGTGACTGGATATGACTACCGGAAATCGAAACAAAAGCCTTAGAAACAGCGCAACCGGCCATCCTTTCCGCTGCTTCTACACTTTGGGTGATAGCGCCAATCGCTTCTTCAATATCAACAATCTGGCTTTTCCTTAAACCGACAGAAGGAAAATTGGCTACACCAATAACATTAATCTTTCCTGTTTCCTCCATCAACGAAGCGATAATAGTGCTGACTTTGGATGTACCAATATCTATTCCGCAAATTAGTCTACCTTTTGCCATAAAAAAATTAATAAATCGCTACCGGTTTTGAAAACCGGAGGTCAATCTTTTTCGGTAACTTACCCTCTATTTTACTTTGACGCAAGACAAATTGTAAAGAGTCAACTTGAGAGGTAATCTCTTTTTTCGCCGATAAGGTAGCGTAAATATCATCGGCCAAGTCCAAAGTGATTGACATTTCCGGTAAGTAAGTTAATTTTTTGACCAAAATAAAGTTGTCCTGGCAAAGTTTTATAACCAAAAGGCAGGCGCTGACTTCGGGGTTGCTTAATTTCCTACCAACCTGTGGCTCAAGATTAGAGTTCATAAAAATTATCTCAGGTAAACTCTCCCCTTTTTTTTCTACTTCAGCCAGGACAAAACTCTCTTCATCAATTAAATACCACTTTGTTTCGTTAAGACCGAGAAGGGCTGATTCTTGCCTGAAAACAAGCCGTATAGAAATTTTATGGGGAAGGTGTTTTTGGATATCAACAGTTTTAACATAGGGAAGTTTTACTTTTATCTCATCTATTTTTCTTTTGGTGTCAAAAAGAAAAATATTCTCACCAAGAAAATCGACCAAGAAAGTTTTTTCTTTGTCTGAACAGGATGATTTTTCTTTCTCGCAGTCAATTTGGGAAATTTTAAAATAGTCGCCGGTAAAAAAATAAACAACCAAAACAACCATCCCCAAAAAAACGACAAAGGAAACTATTGCCTTGAAAGTAAAAATAATCAGGCGTCTTCTTTTTTTAAAAAACTTCATCTTGGAATCATCTTTTCAATGATAACCACCATTTTCTTGTTGGCATCTTTCACAACTTCTTTTTTAAAGCTTAACGCCTTCTGCCTAAATTCCTTTTGATGTTTAATTAAATATTTTGCTGTTTTCAAAAGAACCGTACCCTTAAGTTTTTTTTGCTCTAAAATTAAAGCTGATCCTTGCCGCGATAAAATCTTAGCATTGGCTAACTGTTCATTATTATAGGCCCAAGGAAAAGGAACCAGAATCGCTGGTTTGGCTAAATAAGCCAACTCGTAGACGATGTGACCACCGGAACGGCTAATGACCAAATCCGCTGTTTTAATCATTTCAATCATCTTTGAACCATAAAAAAATTTTTTAATTAAATAACGCGATTTAAGTTTTTCGGGTAAAAGATCCTTTTTTTTCAATAAACGGCTAAAATCGCCGGTCTTTAAAATCCCACCTGTTTGGTGGATTAAATTAAAATCAGAAAGAAAGTTTGTAAGTTGGTCTTCTATTGCCCTGTTAATAACGTGAGATCCCTGCTTCCCCCCTGTAATCAAAATAATCGGCAGTTTTTCTGGAAAAGGAGAGTGCGTTTTGGTTCGGCCTAAAAAACTGGAGTCAAGAGGCAAACCAATTACTTGTGATTTTGAAACAGGAAAAAATTTTTTTGAACTTGACCAGGTTAAAAGGATCCTGCAAGCTATGGAAGCCAGCAGGCGATTGGCTAAACCGACGCAACTTGTTTGCTCATGAATCAAAACCTTTATCCGCAAAAGAAAGGCGGCTAAAACTACGGGAAAAGAAAGATAACCGCCAAAAGAAATAACCAGCTTAGGCTTAATTTTATAAAGTAGAAAAAAAGATTTAAGAAAGCCAAAAAATATTTTAAAAAACTGCCAGGGACAATACGTCCGGTAAAACTTTCCCGTCTTAATCTCGTAAAAGGGGAAACCATTTTTTCTAACTTCTTGAAATTCTAAGCTTAGACTTCTTTCTTTTCTCATCGTCTGTTTATGTCCAAACCAATAAATCTTATACCCTTTTATCCTTAATGCTTTGGCTAGAGCCAAGGCACTGTTGTGATGACCACCTACAAAAACGATTTTCGATGTTTCCATTGTCTTTTTTCAGGAATTATTGTTTCTGGCAATGTTTAACAATATTCCTACTCCTGCAAAAGCAACAATTAAAGATGAACCGCCATAAGAAATAAAGGGCAAGGGTAGACCTGTCAAGGGAATTAGGGCTACCATGGCCGCTAAATTAATAATTGCTTGAATTCCAATCCACCCGCTAATCCCACCAGCCAAAAGCTGACCAAACTTATCCTTGGCTTTAGCGCTGATTAAAAGTCCTTTGAGGGTAATGATCGTGAATATTAAAATCAGCAGGCTGGCGCCGACAAAACCACTTTCTTCGGCAATAATGGCAAAAATAGAGTCAGTCGTTGCCTCGGGTAGAAATTCATATTTCTGTCTTGACTGACCTAATCCCAAACCAAAAAAACCGCCGGCACCTAAGGCAATCAAAACCTGCCGAATATGGTAGGAACTTCCCAAAGGATCTCTTGTGGGATTCAAAAAAGTCAATAATCTGCTTTTTCGATAGGAGGAAGACAAGACCAATAAAATCCCCATAAAAACACTTACTAATCCCAAAACACCAAGTTTTAAAACCGAAGCACCCGACAAAAAATAAAGCAAAAAAGCATTAGTGATAATAACCAGTAAGGTCCCTAAATCAGGTTCTAAGATAATTAAGCCGGAAACAAGAATAATAAGAAAGAAAAAATGAAGCATCCTCCTTTTTTTTTCAAACCAACAGGCTAAATAAGCAGAGAATGTTAACTTAACTAGCTCTGAAGGTTGAAGCATGAAAAAACCTAAATTAAGCCACCGCCTGGCTCCCTTAATCTGCGTACCAACACCGGGGATTAGAACCAACGCCAATAAAATCAAATTAGCAAGAAATATCGGGCCGGAAATTTTTTTAAAAATATGGTAGTCAATCCGGGAAAGAAAAATCATTATCAAAAAACCAATTGCCAGCCATAATGCTTGATTTTTCAAATAATAATACTTATCCCGAAAAACTCTAAAAGCCTCGACAACCGAAGCATTATAAACCATCAAGACTCCAAAAAGGCTTAATCCTAAAGTTAACAAAAATAACGTCCAATCTAATTGGTTTTTCTTTTTTTTGGATTTTTTAGCCCAGTCTTTTTTTGCCATATTTTCTTACCAGTTTTTTAAACTGTTCTCCTCTATCAAACTCGTTTTTAAACATGCCAAAAGAGGTACAACCAGGTGAAAGCAGAACTAAATCGCCGCTTTCGCTAATTGACTTTGCTTTAGCAAGCGCCACTTTTAGATCATTAAAGTAACCGGCAATCTTCTTACACCCATTAAATTTTTTGACTAAATTTGCAAGATTCCTTGTTTCCGGACCCTTCAAAAATAAAACTTTTTTTACTTTACGGCTGATTTTCTCAGCAAAGGCAGACATATTTAATTTTTTACTGGAACCGCCGCAAATTAAAATAATCGGTTTTTGAAAAGTATCTAAAGCGGCTATCCCTGCAGCGGGAGTAGTACTGGTGCTATCATTAATATATTGAACACTAGCGATTTCGGCTACCAACTCTAAACGATGGGGTAAAGTGCAAAAATTCTCAAATGCCTTTTTAATGATTTTTTTATCAATACCTAAAATTTCCCCTACTTTATAAGCTGCACCGGCATTTAACCTGTTGTGTTCGCCTAGAATTTTTAGCCGCCATTTAGAATAACAAGATTTTTTACTAAACCAAACAATCTCACTTTTTGCTTCTTTAGCAAAGCTTCTTAAGATTGAAGATTCCTTATTTAAAACCAGAAAGTCTTTTTTTGTTTGGTACTTAAAAATTATTTTTTTGTCCTCGATATAATCACTGATGTTTTTATAATAATTTAAGTGGTCTTCATAAATATTCGTAATGATGCTGATAAAAGGACTAATTTTTTCTTTTTTAAACCCCTGTAACTGCCAAGATGAAAGCTCCATAACAACCCAATCATCTTTATTTACTCTTTCTAAAAGAGGTAAGGTTGCTTTTCCCTTAATGTTCCCTCCTTGCCAAACTGAGAACTTCGCTTCCTTTAGAATCTCAAAAATCAGGGCCGTAGTGGTGCTTTTACCTCTCGTCCCAGTAATCCCGATAATTTTAACCGGCGCATATTTAGCAAATAAGGCCTCATCCATAAAAATGGGAATCTTATTTAGCCTAGCTAACTTAAGAAAGGGAGAATTTACGGGAACAGCCGCATTTCTTAGGATTAAATCCGAATCTAAAATATCTTTCTTGAGATGTCTGCCTAAAACCAATTTAATGGGAAGATTTTTTAGTATCTTAAGCGAGGGAGCAAGCTCTTTCTCTGACTGAAGGTCAGTAATGGTTACCTTAGCCCCAATTTGAGCGAAAAATTTAGCATCAGCCACTCCCCGACCCAAAACCCCTAAACCCAAAATGAGGACCTTTTTATCACGAAAGTCTTTGATAAACTTTTCCAGCCAAGGTTTTTTTGTTGTCATTTTTCTATAATTATACCCCTCTAGACCATTTTTATCTTTTTGGCTTTAATTTTAAAACCCATAAGTTTTTCAAAACTTTTTTCAAATAACAGGGGATTCCCGGTGGTAAAAAACAAATCTTTATTCCGTTTCCGACAGAATAATTTTTTGCATCGTAAAACCCTTCGCACTTGACAACCAACGGCAGAATTTGGATCAATAAAAGTTAGTTTATTACCCAGAAGATTAATTAATGACTTTTTAATAAAGTAATAATGGGTGCAACCAGTAATCACTACATCAATCTTTTTATCTTGCAAAGCGGTTTTTAAAAAATTTTTTAATAATTTTTTTATCTTCATTCCTTTTGTTTCCCCTCGTTCTATCAGTTCTACCAAACCGGAGCAGGAAATGTTATAAACTATTTTGTTTGAAGCAAAATCGTTAATTAATTTCTTAAGATAACGACTTTTTTGGGTGGCCCGTGTAGAAAGAAGAAGAATATGACCCGTCTTTGTCGTTCTGCTGGCTGGTTTAAGCGGAGGAACAACGCCGATAAAAACAAGCTGAGGAAGCTTGGTGCGAAGATAATCAATCGCTAAAGTTGTGGCCGTATTACAAGCTATTACAATAAGCTTACAATTTTTACTTACTAAAAATTTTGTGTTTTGGAAAGAAAGTTTTTTAATTTGAAATTCTCTTTTACTACCGTAAGGGCAGTTTTTTTGATCAGCAAGATACAAAAAATTTTCATTAGGAAGCATTTTTTTTAAACTTAAAAAAATGCTCAAGCCTCCCATACCAGAATCAAAAATCCCAATTGGACTGTCATTCATGGTTAAATTACCGCGAGCCAGACACCAAAGACTGCTAGTATGATTCCGGCTAGCCAGGCCCGCATGACTACTTTCGGTTCTTCCCAACCTAAAAGTTGGAGCCAAAGGTGAAACGGAGCCACCGCAAAAAGCTTTCTATGTTTAAATTTTTTCCATAAAATTTGCAACAGGCTGGTAACAATTTCTAAAATGAAAATTCCGCCAATCACTAAAAGTCCCATTGCCTTCCCTAAAAGTAAACCAACAACCGCTAGCGTGGCGCCAAAAGATAAAGAACCAACGTCCCCTAACCAAACTCTGGCCGGATAAACATTAAAATACAAAAAAGCAATTAAAGATCCTATCCAGAGGGAAATAAAGAACGATAAGGGAGTGTCTAAAATAGATGCCGAAAGAATCCATAAGGCAAAAAGGCAAATCATCAGCAAACCGGCCGCTAAACCATCTAAGCCGTCGGTGATGTTAACGGCATTAGTAAAAGAAACAATAATAAAAGCCGCCAGGGGTATGTAAAGCAAACCCAGCTTAAAAACACCAATAAAAGGTATGTAAAAAATATCTATCTTAAGATTCTGATATAAAAGCAAACTGATAATTAAAGCGAGGACCCATTGAATGGCAAACTTGTGCCTCATCCTTAAACCGAAAAATCCGCTCGTGGAAAAATTAAAAAATTTCATAATATCATCATAGAGTCCGAGGATAGCAAAAGATAGAAAACTAAAAAAAATTATATTGATTTCCTCAAAAATAGGGTAAACGTGGGTAACAAAAACTCCCAAGTATTTACCCAAGGGGAAAAGCAGGGCAAAAAGAAGCGATACAATTAAGACAACAAGAAAACCTCCACCTACGGGCGTCCCTACTTTATGCTGATGTAAATAGTCAAAAATGGGCGTGGGTTTATCCTGAAAATCTTTTGTTTTCTGTTTTTTTCTTGTCATTCTAAATCGGTATAAAAGGTTAATGAAAGGAACAAGACAAACACTTGTAACAATAAAAGAAAAGATCAAAAGACCTAAAAATAGAGCCATCGATTTATGCAT
>DATKWX010000036.1:0-5224 GCA_035529355.1 Bathyarchaeia archaeon | reverse complement strand
GGCAAATTGGTAAGGATGAATATGGGCGTTTATCAGCCAAACTTGCAAATCAGGATCAATTCTGACAAAACTTTCTTCCAGTTTTATCTGCCCTTTTTTAACGCTTTTTACCTCTGCTCCTGTTAAAATAATCCCGGCTTCAATTTGCTCTAGGATTTCATAATTATAGCGAGCTTTGCGGTTAATAATTTTCACCGATGAAGGCTTAGGCTAATTGGGCAAATTAGCCTAATTGGCCTAATCTTTTAGTGGAATCTCGTATATTCTTTCCCCAGTTAATAAAAGTATTTTTGCTTCTTCCTCTGAGGCAAATAAATCATAAGCACCAGCCATCCCCGGCCAAAAGTACTGCGCTTTATACTCACCCGTATCTTTATTAATCACTACCACTCTGGTATTTTTCCGATCCAAGACATAAAGGTTCTCCAAATCAGGATCAGTATAAATCTTCTCCGGACTGTCAAAGTTAGTGTCGGCACCCGAAACCAAAAACGGCTCTTTAACTCCCCGGGTAAACTTGACAATGGAACCATCAGAAAAAAGCAGCCAGACCGAACCGTCAATGGCCATACTGACCGCATCTTCAAAATCCAAACTCTCTACCTTAAGGTAATTAGTCGCCGAGCCGACTCCTTTATCTGTTGCCGGATACTTTAAAATCTTGCCTTTACCTCCATCCAAAAGATAAGCGTTAGCACCAAAACCATTAAGATCAACAATTCTCCCCCATTCTTTACCTTCACTTTCATAAATTGCTTCTCCTTTTTTCTGGTCTACGACGACTAACTTTGTTGCGGTCACCACAAATATCCTACCCTCACTAACCCCAATTTGTTTGGCGCCAGCAATCTTTTCTCCTCCGGCCGCCACCCTGGTTGCTTTGTCAACCACGCCTACCTCAAGAATGGTAGCTTTTTCCTGATCTAAAATCTGCAATTTCCCTTCCCAAAAACCCCAATCTCTACCTTTAAAACCCTCTTTCACCAATCCAAGATCCAAAAAAACAGGAGCTGATTCAACCTTATATTCTTTACCTACTTTTTCCAGTTCTATCTCTATTTTACTCAGAAGCTCTGTTAACTTTTCTTTCTCATTTTTATCCTTAAGTGTATTAATGGCCTTTTCTACCAAGTCCTTGGCTTCGCTTAGGAGTGAGCGTCCCCGTAAAGGATTAATCTCTTTCATCGACACTGCCTGTTCATACTTGTATTCTGCTTCTTCATAAACATTTTGAACCTGCTGTGACTCTTTTAAAAATGTTTTTCTTTTATTTCCCAAAAAAACACTCACCAGTAAAAGAGCAATAAGAATAAAGGCTACACTCAAAGTAGTCCTTTTGGCTCGGTTTTTTCTTTCCTTATCTCTAAGAAAAACACTCGGTTGTTTTCTAAAATCTTTGACAAACTTTCTTGTTAGACCAGGAAGATTTTTAGCCACCATGACCAAGTTGCTCAAGAATTGTCTCTCTGATTTTTCTTTAACCAGTTCTTTTTTTACCTCTGCTTCTATCGGTCTTCCCTCTTTTTCTTCCTCAACCATCTCACCTTCCTTAGCTTTCTCATCTTCGGTAGCTTTAACTGAAGAGAAGGTTGAAGTGGAAACGGGTGAGGTTTCTTTTTCGATTTGGACTTTAAAAATAACAGCCGCTGTTTGGCTATTATCTTTTTCCGCATGAACCTTAGCTGCCAATGACTCTGTCGCCTGGTCAACATTTTCGCTGGTCAGGCTGGCTTTTAAACTATCAAAAGAAACAATACTGAAAAATTGAGAAGTGGCTAAAACCAACCAATCATTATCGTGAAGGAAACCGGAAACAGCCCCAATTTCCTCTGTTACCTGCTTCACTAAGCTAACCAACTGATTATCCCTAAAAATCACCACTTTACCCTGACCGGAGAGAGCAAAATAACCAACAATTTTGCTCTCTTTTTTAATTACTACACCTCCGGCAATCTGTAGTTCTACCTGATTACTGAATTCTGCAACCAAGTTTTTTAAAGCCGCTTTTAACCGAATTAAAACTTCCTCTTGAGCAGAAGCATAGTAAAGCTCATGAAAGCGGGAAATAATCTCTTTACCAAAAGAAGCAACGTCAATTTCTTCCTTTTTGGCTTTAAATGAAAAACTCACCAAAAGATTGCCAAAAAGCGCTCTTTTTTGTTTGTCTTCAGGAAAAAAAATGTGCGTTTGCGACCAGGCCAAATCATTATTAGCACCCACAATCTTGCCGGTATTTAAACGAAAGAGTTTCATAAAATCACTAATGCCAAGATAAAAACTAAAATGCTAAAAATCAAATGAATTAAACTTGTAATCTTAATCGGCAAATTAAAAACACCTTTTAATGTCCTTGCCATTAAGTTTACCTCTTGCAGGACAAGAAAAGCAAAAAGGATATATAAACCTAAGGCGGCCATAACCAAAATTTTGGCTAAAATCCAAATATTAAAATTTACAATAAATTTAATAAAGCTGTCTATGGGCGTCATCTTACTCTTCCTTCAATTTTTTCTTGCTCTTCCTGGATAATTAACTGATTGATCATCTTAACGACTATGGCTGGATGAGGTACGAGCTCAAACTCAATTGTCTGAATTTCAGCCGCAGTTTGAACAAAAACATCACTATAGTCAAACAAACCCTTGAGCAAACCACCACTTTTGTAGGTTACATCTTGGATTTTATCTAAGGCTACCTGAGAAGTCTCTCGATAAACCAAAGAAATGAAATCAACATCTATGATTCTTTCGTCCGTAACAATATAGACATTGAAAAACCAAGATAAAAAACGATCAAAAACAAAGCTTAAAATCAGCAAATACCACATCACCACCGTAATTATTTGAAAACGGGAAGGCATAAAATTTAATAAAGGCAAAACTTTTAAAATTAAAGGCAAAAAAACCATTAGCAAAGCAATTAAAATCCAGTAAAGATTAGTCAGCCAATGACGCCGAAGTAAAAGAATAATTTTTTCCTCTTTTTCTTGGTTTTCAAACTTAACTTTTTGAGGAAGAGGAACAAAAGCAGCTAAATGGTTTCTAGTTGGTTTAATACCTAATCCAGCTAATTTCTTTTTTAAAGCTTTCGCTTTTTGGGAAACCTTTTTCCCTCTAAGTTTCGCTCTTGCTGGTGCAACGTAGATATCAGGAATTTTAGTGATTAGTAATTAGTAATTAGTAATTAGGATTTTTGCCCTTAATTTCTTAATTACTCAATTACTTAATTTCTCATCTTCTTTCTACATTATATAACGGACCTACAATTTGGATATTGGCCGGCGCGCGCAGGTTAAAATAGTTTTTAAACTCATCACCGGAAAAATTTTGGCTACCCCCATCGCCACTAACAGCTATTGACGTGGTCTTACCAATGCCGGAGTCCCAACCAACAGAAATAGTGCTGATATTACTGAAAGGTTTCAGACCTCGGGATTTAAGCTCGCTTTTTACCTTTTCTTCATTCCAAACCTCGCCGCCAAACGGATGAGGTTTGTCTGTTTGGTACAAATGATCGCTCACTAAATCATCAGCTTTAACCAACATTAAGACATTAACAATATCCGCTACTTCAGTTTGTTTCAACCAAGCTGACTTGGCGTATGCTGAACGTGCACCCTGGGCACTGTAAAAACAAGGCGACTCCCGATCATAAGACTTGGCTTGCAAATCAGCAAAACTGGCCACCTCACCATTAGTATCTCTGAGTCTTTTGGTCCAAGGTTTGTTGCCTTCCCAAACATCACCGGAGGTAAAAGTGTAACCGCCGTCAGTCGAAGAATACCAAGCTTTAATCACCTGACCACCAGAAACCATAATTTCACCTCCGGTCGCATTAACAGCCTGTTCCCAATTACCACCTTTAGGTTCGGGTTTGAAAACCTGGCAAGCCTGTGTCGTACAGATTTCTCCCTGACCGTTATTAGTGTAAGCCAGAACATAAGATCGGGCCGCAACTGCTTGGGCTTTTAAGGCTTCCATCGGCCAACTGTCTGGCACTTCATAAATACGCTTTGTATATTCTTCCAAAGACATGGCTCCATTACCCTGAACTTTGATGGTTGTATTTGGATCTCTTTTTTCAAAAGTGGCGTTAAAATAAGCTTGTAAAATCGTATGGTAATCCTGTCCTGCCATAGCTCGGCCATAAGCGCCGTATTGATTCATCCCAACTCTATGAGGAATGCCGTAAGTAAAAAAAGCAAAAGCCTGTGAAAAACCAGGGTCGAGTTTCCGGTCGTCAACGCAATACAAAGGCCCAGCGCCTAAAGAAGTAGGCAAATTCAGACTGGCCAGTCTTTGACCTAAAAGCTGCTGTTGCCTGGCGGTCAGTGCCGCAATTTTAGTGCTTAATTGAGCCTGGTAATCTTTGGCACCTTTGACTTCTTTTTGGAAAAAAGCCACCTGTTCATCAGTTTTAGTTTGTAATTCTGCCAGCCTGATTTTATCTTCTTCTACCTTTTTTTTGTCATTCTCAAGCGTAAGTAAATCTTGACTTATATTACTGATTATCTTTTTGTCTTCATCAGCCATCATTTGGCGGTAAGCCAAATCTTTAGTCAAAACTGAAGCAGTCTGAGAAGAAAGTAAAGTTAAAAACTTGGAAGGCCCGCGCAAGTTTTTATAGTAGCTTCCTACTCTCTCCGCCAAAATTACATACTGTCTTTCAAAGTCTTTTTCTCTCTGAGTAATACTTTTTTCCAAAGCGACAATGTTTTCTTCTGCTTTTTTCAAGCCGGCTTGAACGCTTTTTAGTTTTGCGTCCAAACGATCCAATTCTTCTTCCAAAGGCTTTGTGGCGTCAACGCTTTGCTGTCTGGCCTTGGCTAGTTCTTCAATTTGCCGGGCAATATCTTCTAGTTCATCAGCATAAACAACTTGTAACTTGCCTACATGTAGCCAAGGCAGGTAACTTGTAACTTGTAAGAAAAAAAATAAAACGGTTAAAAGAATATAAAACCATTTGATTATTTTTTTAAGAAGTCTTGCCATTTCTCATAATTATAACATTAACCTAGATTTATCTTGTAATCTACTTGTTATTTTTGCTATGATTAAAAAGATGAAGAAAATTATCAGTATTCTTAGTCTTTCCCTTATTATCTTTATCTTTTCCTTCTTTTTCCCGAGCTTAGTAAATTCCCAACCTAGTTGTACAATAAGTTGCGAAACAAATTGTAAACAAGAAGAAAGGGTAACAATTAATATCAATAAACCTGAGTTTA
>DATKWX010000035.1:0-2846 GCA_035529355.1 Bathyarchaeia archaeon | reverse complement strand
ACTATGATTAAGTCTAAAAAACCTGTGGTTGCTATTTGCGCTGTGCGAACCGGCTCCGGTAAAAGTCAAACTTCAAGAAAAGTTGTCAGAATCCTCAAAAATAAAGGCCTTCGTGTCGTTGCTATTCGTCACCCTATGCCTTATGGCGATTTAGCTAAACAAGCAGTCCAACGATTTGCCGATTATTCTGATCTTAAAAAACATGAATGTACTATTGAAGAGCGCGAAGAATATGAGCCATACATCGAACAAGGCTTAGTTGTCTTTAGCGGCGTCGATTACGAAAAAATTCTGCGTTTGGCGGAAAAAGAAGCGGATGTAATTATTTGGGACGGCGGTAACAACGACACGCCTTTTTATGTTCCCAATTTGCATATTGTTGTTGTTGATCCCCACCGGCCTGGTCATGAAATCAAATACTACCCCGGAGAAACAAATTTTAGGATGGCTAATGTTTTGCTGGTTAACAAATTAAATACCGCTAAGAAAGAAAACGTACAATTGGTAATGGAAAATATCAAACAATTTAATCCTAAGGCAAAAGTAATAAAAGCAAACTCAGTAATCAAAGCTGAAAATCCCGGCCTTATTAGAGGCAAGAATGTTTTAGCTATTGAAGACGGTCCGACTGTCACTCATGGAGATATGGCTTATGGTGCTGGCTTTCTAGCCGCCAAAAAATACCACGCTAAAAAAATTATTGATCCCCGACCGTTTAGCGTTGGCTCAATTGCTAAGACTTTTAAAAAATTCACCCATCTTGAAAAAGTTCTACCGGCCATGGGCTATGGTCTCAAACAAATGCGGGAATTAGAAACAACCATCAATAAGTCAAATTGTGATTTGGTTGTTTCGGGAACGCCTATCGATTTAGCCAAATTATTAAAAGTTAAAAAACCAATCATCAGAGTGACATACGATGTTGAAGAAATCGGCCATCCCAATCTTATAGACGTATTAAAACTTATAAAGTAATATTCTCAATATGTCTTATGTTTAGAAGTTCTTTCGTTCCTGGCTGAAGGTCAATTGCCACCACATCAATTCTAACTTTTTCTGTAAGACGAGGGTTTAAAAGCTTAAAATATTCACTTGTTTTTATAAGAGAATTAATCTTTTTAGGATTAATTGCTTCTTCGGGGGTGCCAAAAGATGTTCCGAAGCGGGTTTTAACTTCCACAAAAACTAAAGTATCACCATCTTGGCAAATTAGATCAATTTCACCAAATTTGGAGCGGAAATTTCGTTCAATAAATCTGAACCCTTTATTTAGAAGATGCTTTAGGGCTAGGTTTTCGCCCAGATTTCCCAGGCTTTTTCTTTGCATCAACTTTTCTGGCCTTTCTTACTTGTTCACTTGTTTCCGCTTGTTTTTTTGACCGGTATTTGGTTTTAATCCGCACGGCCTGTCGACCTACCTTTTTTCGAAGATAATAAAGCTTTGCTCTTCTAACTTTACCCCTTCTAATGATTTGAATTTTCGTTAAACTGGGGCAGACTGTAGGCCAGATACGTTCCACCCCTACTCCTGCAGAACCAAGGCGACGTACAGTGAAGCTTTTACCTGTTCCTTTCCCTTTTACGGCAATTACAGCTCCTTTAAAAACCTGGATTCTTTCCTTTCCTTCTTCTTTTATCTTATGATAAACACCAACAATGTCACCCACATGGACTATGGTACCAAGTATGTTTGCTCTGTTAGCCATAACAAGGATTTTATCAAAACTTATTTTTTTTCACAAGCCCGAATAAATTCTAAGATGATCGGATGGGGATTAAGAGGTCTGGATTTGAATTCCGGATGGAATTGGACCCCAATAAAAAAAGGGTGAACCTTTGTAGGTAATTCAATTGCTTCAACTAATTTTCCATCAGGAGAAATACCGCTAATCAACATACCGGCATTTTCAAATTTTTGCTTATATTTAAGATTAAACTCATATCTGTGTCTGTGTCTTTCCATAACAATCAAAGGATGCCTTTTTTTTATTAGAAATTTGCCCTCCGGTTTTGTATATAATTCGTGAAGCCTAGATGAAGGGTTTATTTGGCAAGGCCAAGCTCCCAATCTGATTGTGCCACCGTACTGCTTTTTGGCTAAATATTCTTCTTGATTAGGTATAATATGAATAACAGGGTGAGAAGTTTTAGGGTCAACCTCCTCAGAATTGGCTTTATTAAGCCCTAAAACATGACGACCAAACTCAATTACCGCCATTTGCATACCGAAACAAAGACCCAAGTAAGGAATTTTCTTTTCTCGAGCGTACTGAACGACTTTAATTTTGCCCTCTATTCCTCGGGAACCCCAGCCTTGAGGAACGATCACCCCCCCAACATCATCAAGTTTTTTAAGCAAGCTAGTGTTTTTTTCCAATTCTTCCGTATCAATCCAGGTTATTTGGGGAACATATCCCAGTTTCCAGGCCGCATGCCTTAGCGATTCCAAAACGCAAACGTAAGAATCTGGCAAAATATAATCACCGACTTTCTGGTACTTCCCGGCAATCGCAATCTTTATTTTTTTATTCGCTTTTTTAATATTTTGTACCATTTTCTTCCACTGGCTAAAAAGTTCGGTTTTTTTCGATTTTAAATTCAGCTTAGCAAGAAGTTTCCGGTCGAAATTTTGCTCTTGGAATATCAACGGAATTTCGTAAACAGAGGGAACATAGGGATTAGAGATTATGTCTTTAAGATCTATATTGCAAAAAAGGGAAATTCTTTTTTTCCGCCGTATGTCTAAACTTTTAGTGGCTCTGCCTACCAAAAAATCCGGCTGGATTCCCGTTTGATTGAGTAGCCTGACAGAAATCTGAACCGGCTTGGATTTCATTTCACCGATT
>DATKWX010000034.1:0-5493 GCA_035529355.1 Bathyarchaeia archaeon | reverse complement strand
CGCAATTGTTCAATACCTTTGCAACAAAAAGGTAAAACTAGTAAACTCATATGATTATTAATAACCAGGAGCAAAAAATGGCCTATACCAGTAATCCTTATCTTCCTAAAGTAAGAAGATTAGCAGTTAATGATGTAGAGGTTCGGGGTCTAAGCTGTACTTTAGTAGCCAGAAAGTATGGAGTACATCGTTCTACCATTGGCAGATGGGTTAAAAGAGCTTCCCCTGACCGGAAAGAGTTTATCCAAACTCTTCTTTCTCGACCTAAAAGCCATCCTCGTCAACTTGATCTTCAAATAGTAGCCCGGATTATCAAATTAAGAAAAGAGTTAGGTCGGTGTGCTCCTGTTCTACATGAGTACCTTAAGAAAGAAGGCATTAAAGTCAGTTTATCTTCTGTTGCTAGGACCTTAAGACGTTATGGCTTGACTAGAAAACCAAGAAGACCTATCTTTGATGGTAAAAATCCTAGGCGTCCTTTAGCCACTAGACCAGGAGAGTTGGTTCAGGCGGACACAATGCACATTTTGAGAAAAGATTATTCAAGATACTACATTTATGCTGTAATTGATCTCTACTCCCGTTTTGGTTATGCAGAATACAAGCAAAGACTAAGACAAAATGATAGTCTTCAGGTTATTAGTCATGCGAAAGATTATTGTGGTTTTAATTTTACTATGGTCCAAACTGATAATGGGCCAGAGTTTAAAACCATTTTCAAATACCAGCTTAAGAATAAAAGTATTAGTTTAAGACATTCAAGAGTCAGAAGACCAAATGATAATGCTCATGTGGAAAGGTTCATAAGAACTCTTCAAGAGGAGTGTTTTAAAGGGAAAATGCCAAGAGAATATGGAATTAATAACCGGCTTAAGGAATATTTGTCTTACTATAACTACAGCCGTTTACATTTAGGTATTAACCTAAAAACACCTGCGCAGATGTTGCAAAGGTCGTGAGCTATCTGCGAAATACCTTTAGTTTGCTGAACCTAAAACTATCTGTTAAACTTAAAACTAAATAATTTTTAAAAAAGGTAAAATGGTCGATAATAAACCTGTAGCTAGAGAAACCAGACTTCCCCCGCCTCCCGAAGTAGTTGTAAGAGCCCAAAAACTTTCAATTGAAATTCAGCCTTGGTATTGGGAATTTGGATCTGAAATACATGACTTTTATCGGGAAACTGAGAGAGAAATGGAACAAACAGCTACTAACGTTGCCCTCCTTGTCGGTGATGTCAGATGCGGTAAAACAGTGGAAAGAGTGAAATGGGAAGCAGAAGACCCAGATAGAGTTGTCGGGTATAACTTAGAAGATCACGGAAGTAGTACTGATCACGAAATTGTCTCTAATATTTTGAAAACAATAGGAAAAAGAAAACCTGAGGTATTGATTTTAGACGAAGTTGGTTACGTAAAAGACCGTTTTCAAAATGTAATTGATGAATTAACCGAACGTTTGCCAGATATAAAAATAATGGCGGTTCTTCCTGTAAGACTGGATGAAGGCCAAGAGGCAGCTGAAGAACTGGCGGCTCTTGTTGGAGAAAGAAAAGGTCTGATAAAAACTTTTCCTGCCACTTGGTCAGAAGAAGAAATAGGAAGATATTTTCAGCGAAGATGCGAACTCCAAAAGTTCTCATTTGATGAAGAAGCACAAAACCAGCTTTCCCTAATACTCCATTACCTATCTATGGGCATCCCTAAAAGTGTTGACTTAGCGACTACGAAATTATTCACCTATCTAAGTACCCGAGAAGGTATACCCTTAGATAAACTTAATAATATCTTTATCTTGGGACTAGCGTATTATATAAACCCAAACTTGGAGTTAGTGGCTCCCCAGTTGGATACAGAGATTCCTCTTGAAGCGGTCGAAGCTGCCAGCTGCTTTGCTGATATCAGTAGTACTCTTTATGAATTGGTTTTAAAACAGATGCCTGGCAAAAGATTCCAAGAGAGAAAAAAGCAACAAGAGCGATTAGGTGCTTGGTATATGGTTCAACCCTTTTTGAAGGAAAGAGGCATAATAGTCAAGAAACCGCAATACGAAGGAGTTCCCATATTACGTCCTAAAGCTGTAGAAACCCCACCATCAGTAGATGTACAAAAAGTGATAGATCACCTTATAGTAAAGATGATCGAGCAGGGTCAATGCGTTACTTTAGTCGATTTCCCTACCGCAGATATGGAAAGAATTGTTAGGGCTTTAATTGCCAAGATTAATCAACCGATAATTCACCTTGATTTGGCCGATATTTTACAGCAAGATGTCGAAATGCAAACATCAGCTTTTCGTGCCCAGTTAGCAAAACAACTCAAAGTTGGTGTTGATAGCCTGACCAATCCCTATGATATTAGAGAAGCGTTAGAAAATGCTCAAATCAGTTTAATTATTCTTGAAAACGTTGAAGAGTGTATACAAAAGCAACTAACTATCCACAACCGTACTAATGGTAACCTGAGAGCTCTTACCCTTCAGCGTCCCATGCTTAGCCTGGGTGACATTGGAGAGGTACCAGCGTCAGAAGATGTTCTTTCTTCGCCTTTATTTAATGTTTTTGAACCTCTTCGAAGTGCTTATTTTAAATTAACTTGATTTTAATAAAACCAATTTCCCAATCTCCTTAATTTAATCTCACTATATAAAAATTAAGAACGCTGGCAAAAGTCACCCACAAAAGATAAGGTATCAATAAATAGGCTGATTTTTTGGAAATCGGAAAAAATTTGATAATAGTTAATAAAATAAAAAGCCAAAGAATAATTATCTCCAAAAAAGCCACCAAGGGCAACCGCAGGCCGAAAAAAATGATTGACCAAAGAATGTTAAGCCCGAGTTGAATTACAAAAAATATTAGGGCAGTTTTTTTCTGCTTGCTATTTTTTTTATTCCAAACCAGATATAAAGAAACTCCCATCAAAAAATATAGAAATGTCCAAGCCGGGCCAAACAGCCAATTAGGAGGATTGAAAGCAGGCTTGTTAAGACCTTTATACCAACCTGAAATGGCAGGCGTGGTAAAAAAAGCACCGATAACCCCGGCCAGCTGGCAAATTACTACAGAAGCAATAAGTTTTATCATGTTTATTAATATTTATTAAGAATACAAATGGTGATAAAACTAGTTAATCCGCAAATAAGTATGACCCAATAATCCACAGTTCCCCTAAAGGATTTACTCTGTAACCAGAAAATCGAGTTTAAAACTGACTTAAATAGCTTAAAATTGCTTTTTAATAAAATTCGGACCTTTAGAGTTCTCTATGTGTAAAAAACACTTGTCTCAACTCCTTACTTCTTCCCTACCTTAACTATTCTTGCCTTCTTGGTCCTCCACCCATTCTTCCCTTTCTCTGTTCCATGTAGCAATCTCGGCAATAAACTGGTCTGTCCCCAGATGGTTTAAAGGGAACTTGAGTCTGCTTACCACACTTAGCGCATTTTACATTATAAAGCTGGCGACCATACTGGTCAGTACCTGCCGGTGTAACTGCATCGTCTGTTGCTACAGTCGAACTACTAACAGGCTCTTCAACCTTAGGCTCTTCAACCTTAGGCTCTTCAACCTTAGGCTCTTCAACCTTGGTTTTTTTAACCGGTTTATCAATCACTTGTTTATTTTTATCTGACATTAACAATCACCCCCTTTCTTTTTTATCTTACCACAAACCAAAAAACCCATAAAACTGGACTTTCTGAGGCTAGTTTACAACTGAGCAGTTCGGCCTGAACTCACTGCCGAAGTCCTTTCCGAAGTGATCCGGGCAATGGACGATGTTCGGAATAGTATTAATAAATATTATTTTCTCTCCACAGAAATTGTGCATTCGGTTATTAACGCCGCTATTGCGCCCACTGCTGCCAGCATTGGTACTAAAAATGCTCCAACTACTCCTACCGTTAAAGGAAATATTACCAACGTTTTATCTTTTTTATCCTTTATGGTAATTTGCCTTACATTACCTTCTTTGATTAATTCCTTAACTTTGCTTAATAATTTCTCACCCTTAATAGTAAATTTCTCTTCTTTCTTTTTAACTGCCATAACTAATCCTCCTTTTATTCTAATGATTATACTACAAATACTAGCCCAACAATAAAACAAACTGGCTCCGGAGATGGGACTCTCTTCGACTTCGCTCAGAGCGAACTTCTCGTTCCACTCCTCCACAAATTTTGTGGGACAAAATTTGCTCGCCAGATGGAATGATTTTCGAACTAATTTAATAAGGTTAAATCAATTTCAGGAAATGAACTAGAAATATCACTCCCCTGTTTTTTTCTAAATTTAAAACTTCCCAGTAAGTGTTTAAACTCGCCTAATCCTGACCCTCTGTTAGTAGCTTCATATTCTAATCTAAAAACTGAATTTCTATTTAAAAAAACTAAGGAAACTGTCGCATTTTGCTGAGGATTACGAGGCTCAATAACTAAAATAGCATCTTCCCCAGAGATTTTAGCATTTGGTTTTTCTGGAATTTCCACTCCTGTTAAAAGTTGAACTTGATATTTGTTGTACCAATCAACTAAACTCAATTTCTCTTTGTTATCCCAAGTAAAAACCGTCACTAATTCATCATCTGGGGACAAAAGATAAATTGATTGGTTTGCTGTTTCGGATTCATTAAATGAGGAAATATTACCTGGAAGTAAACGCCAATTTCTGTCAAACTCAAAAGTATAGTTGTAATAATCATTACTGAAAGTAAGCCATTGATGTCCAAATAAAGCATCAACGCCATTAACATATTGTTTTGGTAAACTGTCAACGTTCATACGACAGTTTCCTTCAAAAAAAGCTTTAGAAAATAAAACTCCTGCTCCAAAGAGGCTTAAACCCAAAAAAAGAAAAAGTCTTTTTTTAAACATATTACTTAAATATACCGCACAATACTATAGCTCCTCAATCCTAGTTTTACACTGACCAATGCTTTGCCATAAGCTATCAAGGCTCTATAGTCCTGAGTTTATCGAAGGATTTCAAAACCCAATCTGAAATACTAGAAACCTTCAACTGTCAGAATCGCTTCTATTTGATCTAGGGGAAGATGTTCAAAACCGGGAGTCTCTGGGGTGATAGGACTAGGAACAAGTGGTTTTCCTCGGGCAGGAACAATTCTTCCTGTCAGATAGAGCTCCTCAAAGTCAGGCACTACACCATCTTCAAGCATGGCATTAATCTCTGTCTGAATGTCTCCCTGTCCCACAGCCAAATGTTAGCACCCACAGAGAATTATCACAACTGGCGTCATCCTCGTTTTGCAGAAGATTCTTTTTTGGCTCAAGGACCGTAAATCTAATATAACCAACTACTTCTCCCAGACTATCAAGGTTTTTGAAGATTTCAGATTTGTGCAGGAATTGAGAGAGGAGATTGCTAAACTAAACCTGATTTTTATTTCAATCTAATGGTATCAAAAATTGTTCTATAGGGCTCTTCTAAACAATAAATAACGGTCATTATCTCTGCTCTGCTCTTTAAGAATGCTG
>DATKWX010000033.1:0-11709 GCA_035529355.1 Bathyarchaeia archaeon | reverse complement strand
TCTGCTGGTAAGGCTGAAGAAAGAGTAGGTTCTGATGGAATCTGTTTTTTATCTTGTCCTAAAACAGCATCATCAGGAGGCGGGGTTTGACCAGAAGAAACTGGGCTTTGGGTGTCATTTTGGGGCAGATCAGTACTCATACCAAAATCATATCACAAAACTTCTCTATTTTTAATCTCTAAAACCTCAACTCTCCTATCTCTGATCCTGGTAATTAAACTAAACTTTTGCCAGTCATAGCTAAAGGCTTTTTTAGTCCCAGAAGTTTTAATATCGTTGGTGCAATATCAGTAAGCTCAGCTTGCTCTTTTTTCAGTCTGTTAAATTTTCTGGAAATTAAAATAAACGGTACCGGATTGGTGGTATGAGCGGTAACTATTTCACCGGTTTCGGTCAGCATCTCTTCAGCATTTCCATGGTCAGCCGTAATGATTATCTCAAAATCATGAGCTTTCGCTACCTTAACAATCTCGGTTAAAGCTTTATCCACTGTTTTAATCCCCTTGATCGCTGCCTTCAAATTGCCTGTATGACCAACCATATCGGCATTACAAAGATTGGTAAAAATTACCGGATAACTTATGGCTTTGATATGCTGAATAATCGCTTGGCTAATATCCGGGGTTCTCATTTCCGGTCTTTCATCATGGGTTTTGATATCCGAATAAGAATCAAGCATCACCCGATCTTCCCCTTCAAAAGCTTCTTCCCTTTTGCAGTTCAAAAAAAAGGTTAAATGGCTAAACTTTTCTGTTTCGGTAATTCTTAATTGTCTTAAACCGGCTTTACTGATCACCTCACCCAAGCAGTTTTTAACTTCCTCCGGAGTAAAAGCGACCTTAACTTGATAATCAGGATGATACTGGGTCATGGTTACATAAGCCAAGTTCTTCGGCCCTTTTTCCAAAAATCTTTCCGTTAATTGCCTGGTGCGATCGTTTCTGAAATTAACAAAAACAACCGCATCATCACTGCTAACCGTCCCTTCTTCTCCTTCTTCTACTTCAATAAGGCTTGGCTCGATAAATTCATCAGTAATGCCTTCTTCATAGGCAGCTTTGATTGCCTGGGTAGCGCTCTTATATTTTTTCCCTTTCCCCCGGGTCAAAAGCGTAAATGCTTTGTCAGTCCTATCCCAATTATGGTCCCTATCCATCGCCCAGTACCGACCGCAAATTGAGGCAATTTTCCCCGCACCTAATTTATCAACAAAATCCTGAAGTTCCTGGACATAGCGGAGAGCGCTTTTTGGCAGAACATCCCGACCGTCGGTAAAAACATGAAGATAGATTTTTTTAATCCCATATGTTTTGGCCGCCTTAAGCAGACTATAAACATGTTCCTGATGAGAATGAACTCCACCTGAACTAATCAAACCTTTGATATGAAGGGTAGAATTGTGTTTTCTAACATGCTCAAAAGCCCAAATTATGGCTTTGTTGCGGAAAAATGATTTATCTTCAATTGATTTGTTAATCTTAACTAAGTCCTGAAAAATCACCCGGCCGGCACCGATAGTCATATGGTTGACTTCGGAAGTACCAATCTGGCCTTCAGGCAAACCGACGCTTAAACCAGCTGCTTCCAGTACTGCGTGAGGGTATTTTTTCCAAAAAAAATCAAAATTAGGGGTTTTGGCCAGTTTGATCGCGTTACCTTCTTTTCTTTCACTCAATCCCCAACCATCCAAGATAATCATTAAAATTTTATTTTTCATAAAAGGAATTTTAATTACTGCTATTAACTCCCACAATGAAGTCTATTAAAATTACCACTTGTTTTGATGAATTTTATCGTTTTCAAACTCTTTTTCTGAGTGTTCCGCTAGGCTCTCGGCTGGATAACCAATCGGCATCATACATAAAACCCTGATATTCTTAGGAATCCCTAAAATCTTTCTGACATACTCTTCAGGATTACTCCCATCATCAGCCACACTATCTCTCACTTGAGTAAAACAAGTTCCCAAACCTTGATTAGTTGCTTCCAAATAAATATTTTCCGCCACAATGCTGCAGTCCTCAACCCAATACTGCCAGTCAGGAGAACAAATCACGATCACTAAAGGAGCTTTTTTAATATGCTGTGAGTGAAGCTTCATCGATCCCAGTTTTTCTATCTTTTCCCTGTCTGTGACAACAACGAATTCCCATTTTCTGTCATGTCTGGCGCTAGGGCTAAACATCGCCGCTCGAAAAATTGCTTCGAGTTTCTCTTCCTCAACTAACTTTAATTTATATTTCCTAATACTTCTTCTTTTTTTAATAACGTCTAACATCTTAATTTGTCAACCTAGCTTTTCTTCAATTCTTAGCAACCGGTTGTACTTGGCCACTCTTTCTCCTCTGTCCGGACCGCCAAATTTTGACTGCCAGGAAGTTGTACCAACTACCAAATCGGCAATCATATCATCATTGGTCTCACCGCCGCGGTGAGAAACAACCGTACTAAATCCCGCTTTATCAGAGAGTTTAATGGCTTCAATTGTTTCTGTCACCGTTCCAATCTGGTTAAGTTTGATTAAAACTGAATTAACTGCTTTTTTGTCAATTGCCTTTTTAATTCTTTTTACATTGGTAGTGAGTAAATCGTCTCCCACTACTTGGATTTTATTGCCTACTTTAGAAGTAAAATAAACCCACTCATCCCAATCCTCCTCAGCATGCATGTCTTCTAAAGACCAAATGGGATATTTTTTCGTCCAAGAAATGGTTTTTTCTGTCCATTGACGAGAGGTTAATTTTGTTCCGCCTTCGCTTTTTAAAACATAAAAACCTTCCTCAAAAAACTCCGAAGAAGCGGCATCCAAACCTAAAACTACCTGGTCCGGTAACTTGTAACCGGCTTTTTCCGTTGCCTCCATCATCAGCTGAAAAGCTTCTTCATTGGACTTAATTTCTTTTGGCATAAAAGCACCTTCGTAACCAACCCCGGTAGCATACCCTTTAGCATCAAGGATCTTTTCTAAACAATGAAAGATCTCTACTCCCACCCGTAATCTCTCGCTAAAAGTGGCAAACTTTTCTTTTTTGGGAATGACAAAATATTCCTGAATATCTGTTGACCAATTACCGTGCTTACCGCCTTCCAAAACCAAAATCATCGGCTGGGGAAGAACAAAATTTTTATTACCTTGAAGCTCGCCAAAATATTGATATAAAGGCTTGTCTTGTGATCTGGCCGCGGCTCGGCAAACAGCCATAGAAACAGCAATGATAGCATTACCACCCAACTTAGCTTTGTTCTCTGTTCCATCAGCTTTGATCATCAAGTGATCAATCTTATCCTGATCATAAGCATCTTTACCCACCAAAAGGTCTTTGATTATTGTTTTAACATTTTTTATGGCTTTCAAAACTCCCTTACCTTGATACCTTTTGATGTCACCATCTCTTAATTCCACTGCCTCAGTTATACCAGTAGAAGCGCCGGATGGCACCTGCCCTAAGGCGGTGATACCGTCTTCTAAGGCTACTTCTACTTCTACTGTTGGATGGCCTTTGGAATCTAAAATTTCCCTAGCATAAACATTTTTTATTTTCATATTTTTCCTTTCCTAACTATCTAATCAGCTAATTTACTCAACTTCTTCAACTCTAATTGTATTTGTCTGTCCTGCCACACCCCATTGTTTACCATAAATTACTACTACTCGGTCACCTTGTTCAAGAATCTTTCTGTTTTTTAAATTCAACAAGGCTGCTTTGGTTGATCGCATCTCTCCCTCGGGAAATGTGTAACAAACCGGCTTAACTCCGTAAGACAAACAAAGCTGGTCTCTTATTTGTTTATCTTCACTGACACTAATAATCGGCACCGAAGGCCGAAAACGGGATAAATACCTGGCGGTGGCACCGGTATCGGTAAAAACAATAAAGGCTTTTATGTTTAAGGCTTTAATAAACTCAGACTTATGCTTATTTTGGATTAGCTTATGAGCGGAAAAAGTAATTAATTCGGACAGGCTTTGCGGTTTGAAACTAATCCGTGGCTTTTTGGTTCTATCCTCAATAAAATCAGCGATTCGTTTCATAACCTTAACTGCTTTTAAAGGAAAACGGCCGCCGGCAGTTTCCCCCGAAAGCATCACTGCGTCAGTGCCGTCATAAATCGCATTGGCCACATCAGCTACTTCGGCCCTGGTCGGCCGTGGCTTTTGTATCATTGACTCAAGCATTTGAGTGGCCACAATTACCGGTTTCGCAACTTCGCGGCAACGCTTGACAAACATCTTTTGATAAAAAGGAACTCTTTCCAAAGGGATTTCTATCCCTAAATCGCCCCGAGCTACCATAATGGCATCAGCCTCAGCTAAAATTTCTTCAAAATTATCAATTGCTTGTTTATTTTCAATCTTAGCAACCACCCTGGCTTTCAAACCTTGTGCTTTTATGGCTTTTTTAAGATGAAGCATGTCCTCTCTATTCCTAACAAAGGAATAACCAAAATAGTCAATATCTCTTTTGCCTGGCATGGAAATAAATTGAAGGTCTTTTGCTATTAATGACGGCAAGTCAACATTGACTGCCGGGAAGTTAATACCTTTGTTATTTTTTAAAGGTCCCCCTTCTATTACTTTGGCCGTTACCTTTCCGCTTTTCTTCTCCACTTTGACTACTTTTGTCTCCAAATAACCATCATCAAGGTAAATAGTACTTCCCGGCCTTAAACCTTTAATTGAGTTTAATTCCTTAATCACAATATTTTTTTCATTATTCTGGGGATCTTTCTCTATAAAACAAACCCTCTCATTTTTAACCAGTTCTATTTGTCCGCCTGGAAATGCACCTACTCTTAACTCCGGCCCTTTTAAATCCACTAAGATAGCTATTGTGTGGCCTAATTCTCTGGCTACTTTTCGAACCCTATCAATTCTTTCGCCATGCCATTTTAAATCGCCATGCTTTGTGTTAAAACGAAAAATTGAAACGCCCAACTTGATCATTTCTTTGATGACCGCTTCACTGTCACAAGCTGGTCCCAGCGTAACCACAATTTTGGTTTTAGTCACTTTAGTCCTCCATAAAATATGCTTAACAAATACACATTATAAACGCTTCCCTGCTTTTTTCAACCCTCCCTGAAAAACCGCTCGTTTCCGAAAGAAAAAATTTTGTCTAGATAGGCTTAAATCCGTCTTGGTTTTTTTTACTTTAACCCCAAATTCTTCAAGCATTTTTGTCAATTTTTCCAAAGGCAATCCTAATATATTAGTATAACTGCCCTTAAAGCTTTTGACAAAATCGCATTTTTTATCCTGAATTCCATAAGCGCCGGCCCTGTCTTGAAAAACTTGAGTATCCAAATATTGCTCAATTTCCTTTAAAGAAACCTTCCTGAATTTTACCTTGGTTATCTCGGCTGCCTTTTTTACCTTGTTGTTCTTGACCAAAGCCAAACCGGTAACCACCAGATGAGTTTTGTTTCTCAAGCTGGTCAACATTTTTAGAGCCTCTCTTCTTGTCTCAGGTTTACCCAAAATCTTTCGTCCCAAAACAACAAAAGTATCGGCTCCGATAATCAAAGTGTCTTTTTTATGAAGTCTGCTTTTTACCGCCAGAGCTTTCATTAAAGCCAGCTTTGTTGCCAAAACCTCAGCTTTTTTTATTTTCTTTTTCATCGCCTGCTCATCAACTTGGCTAGCAATGACCTTGATGTCTAACCCCAAATCATGAAGTAATTTTTCCCTCCTTAAAGACGCAGAAGCAAGAATAACTCTCATTAATTTATCCCTTTTATTTTGGTCTGTCTTAATACTTTTTTTATTCCTGTAAGAATATTCTCTAACTCTCTTTCGTTAAAAGGTTGAACCTTTAAAAAATCCGGGTCTAAACAGTTTTGCGGCCGGAACTGTTGCAAAGTCCATTTAAATTCAGTATCTAGGGATTTTAATTGTTTAACCAGCCCGACAAGTTTTTTCCTGGTGTGAATCTTGGGGACAATAGTGGTTCTGAATTCATATTCCAACCCAGATTCCAAAATTATCTTTATTGATTTTTTAATTTTGTAAATTAACGCAGAATTTTTATTTTTAGATTTAAAAACTGTTTTAGCATAATCACCAAAAGCAGTCTTAATGTCCATAGCCACAAAGTCTATTAATTTTTTGTCAATTAATTGTTTTAAAACTTCCGGATTGCTACCATTAGTATCCAGCTTTACTTCTAAACCCATTGCTTTGATTTTTTGACAAAATCCGCATAAATCAGGCTGCAGGGTTGGTTCACCTCCGGTAATGCAAACCCCATCCAATATCTTTTTTCTTTTTTCTAAAAACTCAAAAAAATCTTTTTCCTTAATCGGTTTAATTTTAGACTTTTTGAATAAATCCCAACTGACAAGGTCACGGTTGTGACAATAAGGGCAGCGGAAGTTGCAACCGACAGTAAAAACTGTGCAAGCCACTCTAGAAGGAAAATCAATTAAAGTAGTCTTTTGTAAACCACCTATAATCATTAGTTATTGGTAAAATAGCGTCTAGCGTTTAGTTAATTCAACTAGACGCTGATATCTAGACGCTAGACGCTTAAAAATAATTTATTTCACTTTATACGTTTTTCTCTTATAAAACTCTGCCTCCTTTCCTGGATTCCACTGGCTCACCGGGCGCAAATATCCTACCACACGAGAATAAACTTCACACAAAGTCCGTCTCCTTTTATTCTTCTTCATCTCGCCTCCTTATGATTAATTTAGAATTTATAATTCAGAATTCAGAATTAAATTTAGAATCTAGAATGAAAAATTCTAAATTCTCTTATAGCCTATCTCCTCATCACATTTAGGGCAGTATTTGTGTTCTCCAGCAAGATAGCCATGTTTAGGACAAATAGAAAAGGTCGGGGTTAAGGTAAAATAAGGTAGCTGGTAATTCTCTGCTATTTTTTTAATTAATTTCTTAACCGATCTTATATCAGGAAGCATTTCACCCAAAAATCCATGAAGAACAGTCCCCCCATTATATTTTGTTTGCAGTTCGTCCTGATGATCTAAAGCTTCAAAAATATCATTAGTATAGTCTACTGGAAGGAAAGTAGAATTAGTATAGAAAGGGGCGGCCTTTTTTCTCTCCGTGTCTTTTTGGTTGGCCACGATAATCCTCGGATACCTTTCTTTATCAATTTTCGCGAAATGATAAGAAGTTCCTTCAGCCGGCGTCGCTTCCAAATTAAAAAGTTGTCCGGTAAATTTTTGATATTGCAAAATTCTTTTTCGCATAAAATCCATTACTTCCAGGGCAAAAACTTTGGCTTCTTGATTAGCGATGCCTTTTCCCAAAAAGTTTTCCAATGCTTCATTCATGCCGATAATACCAATAGTATTAAAATGGTTAGACCAATATTCTCCGGTGCGCTTCTTTACATCAGATAAATAATAGCGGCAATAAGGATAAAGACCTTTTTCCGTAAACTCTTCCACAGTTTTTCTTTTAATTAACAAGGATTCTTTGCAAATTCTTAAAAGCTTATTTAACCTGTTGAAGAAATCCTTTTTGCTTTCGGCCAAAAAGCCAATCCGTGGCAGATTAATCGTCACCACGCCAATGGCACCGGTTAAAGGATTAGCGGCAAATAACCCCCCTCTTTTTCTTAAAACCCGATTATCTAATCTCAAACGGCAATTATGAGTCAATAGGCCGCTAGTCCCAACAGTAAACAAAGGCTTATCATTCTCCACTTCAAAACAATATGCTGTATTATTGCTAATTTCTTCTATAGTTTTTATTTTAACCCATAATTTTTGATTTCTTTTAAACCAAAATTTACCATATCTTTTCCTATTTAGTTGATAAATTAAAACAGCATAATTTGGCTCTGTTCCTAATCTACCATTTCTTTTATCTTTATAAATGCTGGTAGTTGTTCCTAAGGTTGCTGTTAGCATATTTAAGCCTTCTAACATTTTTCTTGAAGAAGTATAGATCCTATTCCTATTACCACCGTCAGTCGCATAATGACCTTCTATTACTCCTTTTCTAAATTCAATACTTGTCCCAAATAGTCTTGCAGTATAATGTTTATCTCTTTCTTTTCCTGTAACAAAATCCTTACAAAGTCCAACTGCTGCCTTTGAATGAATCTTTAAAGTATAAAGTTTTGTATTCTTATAAGTTTTAGTAGCAATGGTTGCCCCAAAGTAATCTCTGGCGATTTTAGTTAATTTTTCAATTGCAAATTTTTTGTTTTCATCTTCTAAGGAAAAAATAACGGTAGTCTCACCATCAAAAGAACCATCACCAGCAAAAGCACCTACGAAGAATCCTAAATCCCTTGTTCCCCCTGAACCTGAAAATGCCTTTAAAGAATAAGGTAGATACATCCCTTTCTTTAGGTACTTACCTTTAAGAATCTGTAGTTTCTTCGCATTACCAGAAGACATAACAAGATTTAGGTGTTCTAATGATTCTTTTATTTCATGACTATTCGCTAAAATTACCTTAATCATTTTCTGATTGTTAAATTTATTAAATTTACCTTTAACAAACCTACCATCAGAAAAAATTTCATATTTTTCTTTACTACTATTACCTTCGTAAATCTGGCGAATCTCACTAAATTCCAAACCCCTTCCTCTTGATGATCTGATAAGTACTTTCTCATCTCCCGCAATGGGGCACATGCTTCGGGCATCTTCAGGTCTCAT
This sequence comes from Bathyarchaeia archaeon, assembly GCA_035529355.1. Taxonomy (GTDB): domain Bacteria; phylum Patescibacteriota; class Microgenomatia; order UBA1400; family UBA1400; genus DATKWX01. The sequence goes on along the minus strand of DATKWX010000033.1, from coordinate 3,066 downwards.
ATCCGAATTCACGTAATTTGCCCAGTAAGGAATGCCATATTTTCTGGTCATTTCAAAGATCGGTTCTAAAACTGGATTTTCCCAATCAAAGTCTTTTGTCACTGAATAGGTAGGAATGGGAAAAGTGAATACCCGACCATGAGCATCACCTTCACTCATCACCTCAGCAAACGCTTTGTTAAACATATCCATTTCTTTCTGAAATTGTTTATATTGAGCTTTGACCGGTTTACCACCAATAATGACTACTTCTTCTCCCACTGTCTTTGGTGGTACAAGATCGATGGTACAATTGGTAAATGGAGTTTGAAATCCGACCCTTGTGGGAACATTCATATTGTAAATAAACTCCTGAATTTCTTGTTTGACTTCCTTGTATGTTAACTTGTCATACCTTATAAATGGAGCAAAATAGGTATCAAAATCAGCCACAGCCACCGCACCGGCTACTTCTCCCTGAAGGGTATAAAAAAAGTTTACCAATTGCCCTAGGGCCGTTGAGAAATGCTTGGGCGGAGCAGAATTTACTTTACCCGGAACCCCGCCAAAACCTCGAGTCAAAAAGTCTTTTAAATCCCAACCAGTACAATAAGGACTAAGAAGCACTAAGTTGTGGATGTGAATATCACCATAAAGATGAGCTTTTCTTATTTCCCGAGTGTAAATTTTATTAAGCCAAAAGTTTGAAGATATTATCGAAGCCACATGATTGTTTAACCCCTGAAGGGAGTAAGTCATATTGGCATTTTCTTTAACTAACCAGCTTTCTTTATCTAAATATTTTTGGATCAACTCATCGGAGTCAACCAAGGAAGAAATGTCGCGCATTTTGGAGTGTAAATCCCGATAGAGAGTATAAGCTTTGTAAGTTTTTTCATGACCCCTCTTTAAAAGAATCCTTTCCACTATATCCTGAACTTGTTCTACCTCGGGAATGATGGTTTGGTTAAAACGCTTTTCCAATTCCTTGACCACTAAACCGGCCAGATACCGTGCCCAGCATCTATCTTCTCCTCCAGCCGCTTTCGCCGCCAACCAAATTGCCCGTTCAATCTTTTTCACCTCAAAAGCAACCATCCGACCATCACGTTTTTTTATTTTTTTAATCTGGCTTTTAGTTTTTGCTCTAGCCACGTTTCCTCCGGTTAAATTTAAAATTTGTAATTCAAAATCAAATTATTTAGTGTGTTACCAACAAAGTATCCTATGACCTAATCTCTTTGATTATCTTTTTAAACTCTTCAACGTCTTTAAATTCCAAAAAAACACTGGCAAATCTTAAATAAGCTACCTGATCCAACTTCTTAAGCCTGGTTAAAACCATCCGACCAATGTCAGAAGTAGAAATCTCGGTTGATTTGCGATTTAAAAGTCTCATCTCAATATCGTCAATGATCGATTCAATCTCTTCCATGTCACAAGGCCGTTTCTCGCAAGCGTGCATTATTCCGTTTCTGATTTTTTCCCGATTAAAATCTTCTTTCTGACCATCTTTTTTAACTACCTTAAGGTCAATTATTTCCACCCGCTCATAGGTAGTAAATCTTTTGCCGCATTTACTACATTCTCTTCTCCGCCTTGTTACCGCTCCATCTTCACTTTCCCGCGATTCTAAAACTGAAGTTTGGCTATGACTGCAATATGGACAAAGCATCCGTTAAGATTAAAATGCAAAGAGTAAAGAGTAAAATTATAGCGGCAAAGCCGGGACAACGCTTTACATCTTTGAATTTTGATCTTTAATTCTTAAATTTCAAGGACACTATTCCTAGTGTCCGTTAAAATAATGAAACACTAACCCTAGTTTGTCAACTATCAATTAGAACATCAAAATATATCAGTTTTTGCTTTTATCCTCTGTAAATGAAGAATAATTAGTAAGAAAAATTAAAGCGCCTTCCGGTCAAAATTCTTAAAGGAAAAAATATCCCCGACATAGCGTCGGGGATAGAATAAAAATATTATTCAACTTGCTTGGAAAAGTTAATCGAATTGGCTTATTACTTTTTCGTAATTCAACTTAGTTTTTTCTATTGCCTGTTCCAGCGTCGGCTTGGATTGATCAGGAACTTTATCCAAAACCGCTTCCAAGACCTCTAAGTGTTTCATGGCTGCCTTTTCAACTTGATCCTGCATTTCCGGTGTTGCTTTTCCTTCTTTGGCCAGAACGGTAAGCTCGCTGATTGCCTGCTCCATATATTTTTCTGCTTTATCAGCGGTAGTCACTCCCAACTCTGCCTTTCCTCCTTTAATCAAGGCTTCGGCTGCACCCACTCTTTTGTCAGCATAAAGCAGTAATCTTTCATAACGATCAACTGGTTTTCGGGTCAGAGATAGAAGCACTTTATCTCTAAACATCTTTAACCAATACAAAGGATGATCCGGTAAAATACCCGGATAAGGAAGATAATAGTCTACTTCCTTTAGCTCCCATTCTGTATCAAGCGGCTCTTCCGAAGCTTCCTTATTTAATTCCAAAACATCCTCTTCTTGCTTCCCCATTTCAATTATTTCGACTGACTCGATCGCTTCCTCTCCTTCAGCTTCTGCCTTGCCTACGCGGAAAGCAGAAAAGACCACAATTCCTGCTCCAAACAGTAAAGATAAAGAAATAAGAAAGAAGACTCTGAGATTAATTTTTTGCATTTTTTTACTTCGCCTTAGGGCGAACCTCCTTTAATGTTTACTTGTTAAAATTTAATTCTAAACTTTATTAATAAACAATGCAAATTTTTTTTCACTTTCTTTTAGTCCTGGCTATTTCCAGTAAATTTTTACCAGCGCTGCTCCTAGAATTAAACTGACACCAGCAATCAAAAAGGTTATGGGAAAACCCCAAGCACTGGCTGAAAAACCGGCGATAATCGGTCCAATAATATAAGCTAAATCAGAAGACATACCCCTTAAGCCGGCGATTTCCTCTTTTTCATCCTTACGGCCGTAGACCACGTCAATTAAAAGTCCGTCTGCGGCCGGCCAAGCCAAAGAAGCGCCGACAGCTGAACCCATGGCTGCCAGAGCTTTAAGAAACCAGTGATTACCAAAACCAAAAAAGCTTAGGAAAAA
>DATKWX010000032.1:0-4732 GCA_035529355.1 Bathyarchaeia archaeon | reverse complement strand
CTAAAGGAAAGGTCATTGCCTTCAAGATGGGTAGCGTAGTGAATGGTTCTTGTTTCTGCTTCGGATTGAAACTGTTTTTCCCAAGCAGGGATTAAAGGAGCAGTCGTAATTACTTCTTTGCAAGCCTCAATAACACCTATGTTTTTTAAAACTTGTTGATTTATGATAAACTTAGGCGTATACACTAAAAATAATTATCGCAGATTTTGCGGAAAAAGTAAAGGTAAATCATGCAGAAAACCATTAAAAAAATCACTAAAAAAGCCCGGAGATATCAGCTGGAAGTTGTTACCCAAATGCTCACATTGACTACCAGTGCTTTTGGCCTGGTGGCCGCCCTGGCCTGGAATAATGTCATTAAGGAATTCGTTGAAGTTTATCTTAAACCCCTGGTGGGTGCGGGCTCCGGACTAATTTCTCTTACCATCTACGCGGTCATTGTCACTGCTTTGGCTGTTGCTGTCACCCTTCAGCTTTCAAGAATAAAAAAACGGCTTGAAGAAAATGGAAAGGAATAAATGCTTCTAAGGCCTAGTATATAATTCGTTAAAGAGTAGGAATAACACCAAAATTTATACCTTCGCCAGTTGCTATATTTCGACCTTGTTCAAACCCCTCCATAAATAACCTATATTCCTTAGAATCTACCCTTATATTCCATGCTCCATCGTTGAATAGTCCAATACGTACCCCTAAGTCACGTATTCCCTCCATTTCTAGATCGTCTTCTGGCATATCATCAGGATTTTCGAAATTCCATTCTTCTCTTGGATTTGTATCGGACATATTTATTTCACCCTTTCCTCTTTTAATTTAATTTTTAATTAAGTTATATAAGAATGTAGGCTGATAGAATAAAACTCTAATTTAATCCTATAGTATAGCAGATAATGCAATATTGTCAAGACTACCATTCTAAGCTAATCTCGGCAAGTTTTTTATAAGTTGACCCTAATCTTGTAAGTTTGCTTTCGTAGATTACCACTTTGTCAACTAAAGTTTTGCTTTGAAAATCCCAAATTCTTAATTTTTTTAACTGTCTGCCGATTTCTCTTCTTTCCCGAAACCTGGCTTTTTTTATCCTTCCTAAAGTAATATGAGGAGAAAAAGGCCTCCCTAATCCCATTAATATACGATTTTGTGGCCGACCAGTCATAGAACCGTATATTTTTATTAATTCGCTACAAATATTTTTTTGCAACTTAGCCAAACTTTTTAAATCTCCTCTCAAACCCACCCAAATAACCCTTGGCTGATCATAATCAGGAAAACACCCTAAACCCTTAAAGCTAATTTCAAACGGAGAAATATTTTTGCAAGTCTTCTTAGTCGCTTTCTTAATTAATTCAATTCTATCCGCCAGCTGGCGGATAGAATTATTTTTGAGATTTCCAAGAAAAGCCAATGTTAGGTGTAGCTTTTTTGGCTCCTCCCATTTCGCCGGCCAATGCTTACGTTTTAGAACTTTATAAAGTTTTGCTATCTCTTTTTTTGCCTTATCAGAAATATCTATCGCTAAAAAAATTCTCATGGTCAAAAAGATCTAGCCCAAAAATAGGTTCAGATAATTTAGGAAAAAGTGACTGGCAATCGGCGCTAAAACTCCCTTTGTTTTCCAAAAAACATAACCGTCAATTATTCCTAAACCCAAAGAAAGAATAAAATATTCTCCTATTCCCCTTAACCCCAATTGGTAATCAAGAAGCAAAATAGGAAGATGAATCAAAAAAAAGATTAAGCCGGCCATTATATTAGCGTTAAGTTTATTCTTAATGATTTCGTTAATCCGGGTCATAAAAAAACCTCTAAAGGTTATTTCTTCAACTGCAGCCGTAGAAAGACAAACAAAAAAATACAAAAATAAATTAGTTAGCTTTAGATTTTGCGGATTAAACATAATCCTACCGCCTTTAATCGCCAAGGCGAATAAATACTGGCTGGTAATCAGAATACCAACTCCCAAACCCAAAAAAATATTTTTCAGTGGTTTTTTAAAAACTATTCCCAAACTCCTCAATTTCCTTTTTTCCAATCTTAAGACCAAAAATATTATCATCCCCAACCACAACAAAGGTTTAAAAACCAATTCATCCCAAGGTTCGGAAAAATCAGTATAAAAACGATAAACTCCCCAAACTATTAAAAGATAAAAAAAAGAGAGGCAAAGTACTAATGATTTTTTACCCATAAATATTAATTTTAACTGTTTTATAAGTAAAAATGCCCATAACTTATAGCCTTTAAGCTATCACTTGTTTCTCAAAAATTTTGAAAGAATTTTTGGTATTTCTTCGTTTAGATCCGAAGTATTAAAATAAGGTCCGACCCGCTTGTATAATTCGTCTCCGGCCAAACCATTGATATATGCTCCGGCGGCGGCGGCTAAAAACAAATCGTTTTTACAAGCCAGGGCAGCTACCAGACCAGCCAAAATGTCTCCTGTGCCACCTTTGGTCATACCTTCATTACCGGTAGTGTTCAAGAGACATTGATTTGGACTGCAAACTATATCCCCTGATCCTTTTAAAACAATTACGCAACCAAATTCTCTGGCTTTTTCAGCCACTAAATTTTTGACTTCGGCACCAAATCTCCCCTCCGGAATTTTACAATTAAAGAGTTTTCCAAACTCTTTGCGGTGCGGCATTAGGATTACTTTATCCAATTTCTTAAGCCACTTTTTATCCATTACTTGCAAACTACCGGCGTCAATAATCCATTTTTTCTCGGGAAATTTCTTCAGTAATCTTTTGGTTAATTTTTTTGTCTGCTGGCCGCTTTCTCCGGTCCCGGTATATTTTTTACTTCCCCTTACCAACCCTGGTCCAATTAAAACAGCATCAGATTGCCTAATGTAGTCCTCAATTTTCTCTCTCGGTAAACAAATAAAATCATAAATTTCAGACTTTAATTTTTTGGTCAGTTCTTCATTTTCCGGAACCGTGGCATAAAAGACCATATCTACTATCCGGGAAGCGGTTTTTAAAGCCCATAAAGAAGCACCATGAAAAAGTCTTGACCCGCCAATAATAGTCAGTCTCCCATTTTGTCCTTTGTGAGAATTTTTTTCCGGTCGGTAAAGTTTTTGAAGAATGTCTTTACTTATTTTTTCCATTAACCAATATTTTAGATAAAACAGGGTTAAAAATCAAAACTAAACCAACTACCAAAAGAGCCACTGTAGGCCAAGATGTTCCGGTGACAGGAATTGGCGCCGGAGAATATTCATCGCCACCCAAACCAGTATCAGGCGAAACCACGGCTTGAGGCGTGGCCGAAGGAAAAGCAGAAGCAGTAGCTGTTCCCCCCAAAGTATAATTACCATTCACATTGTCAGCACAAACAATAATATCAATCGGCGTCGGGTCATTAATATTGGAGTCGGTACTGCTCCCTGTAGTACAGTCAAAAGTTATCGCTGCCGATCCTGAAGCTGATTTGGCAGCAACGGTCATTGTGGCCAGAATGCCGCTGCCGGTTTTGCTTTCCAGCATTGATTCTAAAGAAAGGTTGGCATTGATGACTACCTGACCTGAGGAATTATAGATGTTGTGAGAAACATCATCAAAAAAAGTACCGGCCTGAATTGAAGTTACTTCAAGCAAAGTGCTAGTAAAATTAATGACTGCTTTAGCACTTTTAGCTGCCTGACCACTGGTATCTACCTGAACGGTAATCGCTGTTCCTTCAGAAGTAATAATACCTGAAACCGGAGAAAGACTTAAATGCGGCCCAGCTAGAGCAACCGAAGGTTTTATTAAACCAATTCCGATAGCCAATAAAAAAATAGTCAAAAACTTTAATCGCTTTATGTATCTCATAACAATCTAATCTATACTCAAGGTTAACGAACCTAAGTCTTGTAAAATCTCCTGTCCCGCATAAGCAACAATATGGCTTTTTTCTCTATCGAACTTAAATTCTCCCCTTCCTTTTTTTAACACACTGACAGGTAATGTTACCAGCACTGCTTCATTCAAACTGTTGCTTTCATCAGGAGATCTTAAAGCAATTATTCTAACCGTTCCTTTATCCGGATTAACTTCCATTAAAGGATAAAGGGAAAAAAACGCACCTGGGATTGGTTCTCCGATGTTAATTAATTCGGGATTGTAAGCCAAAACAAACTCTACGCCATCAACTGTTTCTCCTTTGCTTTGAATCATAACCTCAAGATTAATCATTTCTCCAACCGTTAAGTTTTCTTTTTCACTCTTAAGATAGAGTAAAGAATTCCTTGCGAGCTTCTGGTAGTCCGGAACCACAACTGCCTTCTTTGCTTCTTCTTCCAATTCAGCCAATCTTTCTTCTGTTTTGTTCCTAATCACCACCAAACCAGCTAAAGCCATTCCTGTCATTAAAAGGCTCACCAGTAAGAATAATAAAAATTGTTTTACTTCTTCATTCATCATCTGGATAATTAGATAAAGTTCTCTGGAATAAATCAATATCAAAATTATTTACTTCACCGTCAAAGTTAGCGTCGGCACGCTTGCAGCCGCCTTGTTCATAAGCTTCACTTCCTTTCTTGGCATCCTCATTTCTGCAAGCTAAAAGCAATGACCAGTCCGTAACGCCGACACTGCCGTTTTGGTCAATATCACCGAAACTAAGCAGCCTGCCGGAAAAATCAAAATCATAACTTCTTCCTCCTTCAATGCTAATCCCTTCTCCTCTCTGACAAGCATAGTCTTGTGTTTGTCTATCTTGACAAAAAACAATCTGACGATGA
>DATKWX010000031.1:0-6865 GCA_035529355.1 Bathyarchaeia archaeon | reverse complement strand
CACATATTTTTGTATTTCCTGCCAGTCATTAGTCCGGGGCAGAAGCACCCACTGGTTTGATTCATGTTGGAGAGGATTAATCAAAAAGCCAGGATTATCCGGGTCACCGTAGTCTAAGGAGATTGTCCTGATTTCATTTTTGTTTTTGATAAAGCGCAAGAATAAAGACAAAAAGGCCGTAATATGTTCTTCGTTAAACTTGGTATCAAACTTAACGTGATCACCAAAATTTTTTTTAAGCTCCATGATTTTCCCTGGGTTTATAAGGACTTTGTAAGAAAATACTTTTTGGGCCAAAGCCTTGATTACCTTTTGCTGTCTTTGCGAGCGGCTAAAATCAGTGCCCTCTTCACCTTGAGCGTTGCGGGAGCGGACAAATTTTAAGGCCGTCTCACCATTCATATGTTGCTGGCCGCTTACGAAATGGAGATGCTCATAGCGGCACTTATATTCCGGATCTCCATTACATTCATCCAGCTCTTTTCCCGGAAGTGGATATTGGTAATCGTCGAAAGCCCGATCAACTCTAATATCAATGCCATCAACTAAATCAATGAATTTAACAAAACCTTCAAAATCAACTAGTACAGCATAATGGATTGGTTGACCCAGGACTTGGTTAACAGCATCTTTAGTCAAGATAAAACCGCCTCCTGGTGTTTTTTCTTCGCCATAATGATAAGCAGCATTTATTTTTGTTTTCAGCGATTCAATCCAGATATCTCGTGGTAAAGAAAGCATAACCGTATCAGCCGATGTTTTATCAACCGAAGCAAAAATAATCGTGTCAGTAAGGTCAATACCAGTATGGCTTTCACCACCAACACCCAAAATTAAGATATTGGTGCGATTGTTGGACGAATCAAGACTGGAGGTGTCGGCGGTTAGAAGAGAAAAGGCTACTCTCGGTCCGATAAGCGTGGTTTTTATTACTCTTACGATGGAAGGAAAGATAAGGTAGAGTAAAAAGATTATAACGCCGGCTATGGTCAGAAACAGCAGAGGTTTGATGATAGACTGGTAATAAAATATTTTTCGTTTAAATTTAGTTAAAAAGACTCTTAATTTTTCTTGCCGCATACGTTATGATTCTAACATGAGCTTCGACTTTACAAAAGATTTGAATCCACAACAAAAGAGGGCCGTTATCTATAATAAGGGACCGCTTTTAATCTTAGCCGGCGCTGGTTCAGGGAAAACTAGAGCTTTAACCTACCGAGCTGCCTTTTTCATTTTAGAAAAAGGAATTGAACCAGAAAATATTCTTTTGGTTACTTTTACTAATAAAGCAGCAGCAGAGATGAAGATGAGGATTGCAAAGCTTCTCTCCAAAAACCTGAAGAATAAACAACAATCTTTGCCTTATGCCGGTACTTTCCATTCCTTTTGTGCCCGGCTTTTAAGAATTGAGGGTAGGTATTTAGGTATTGCTCCCAATTACCTGATTTATGATACTTCGGACCAGACGGATTTAATTAAACAAGCAATGGGACAATTAGGCATAAGCGTTTCCCATTTTAAACCAGTTTCTATTTTATCAGCTATCTCTTCAGCCAAAAATGAACTGGTTGGTTCTACAGAATACCCTCAGTATAGTCGGGGTATTTTTCAAAAAACTGTAGCTCAGGTCTATCTTAAATACCAAAAGTTGCTTAGAAAATATGAAGCTTTGGATTTTGATGATCTACTTTTTGAGGCGGTTAAACTTTTTTGGAAAAATCCTGAAGTTTTAGCTAAGTATCAGCATCGCTTCAGCCATATTCTGGTCGACGAATATCAAGATACCAATAAAGCCCAGTATGAATTAACTAAACTTCTGGCTAAAAAATGGCGCCACCTGACCGTAGTGGCTGATGCTAGTCAATCGATTTATGGTTGGCGGGGAGCAAATTTTAGAAACGTTTTAAATTTGAGCCATGATTTTCCCGATCTTCAAACTTTCAATCTCGAACAAAACTACCGTTCTAAACAAACAATTTTAGATGCTGCCCATGCGGTTATTTCGCACAACACTACCCATCCGGTCCTAAAACTTTGGACTAAGAAAGATAAGGGAGAAAAAATTAAACTTTACCAAGCAAGGTCGGAAAAAGATGAAGCTCAGTTTCTCGTTTGGCAAATTAAATTATCAATGCGTGACAGTCAATCTAGATATTCTGACTTTGCCGTTTTTTATCGAACCAATGCCCAATCACGAGTTTTAGAGGAAACTTTTTTGGAGGCGGCTATTCCTTATCTATTAGCAGGAGGCATTAGATTTTACCAGAGAAAAGAGATTAAAGATTGTCTGGCTTACCTGCACTTATTAATTAATAAAAAAGACCTGGTTAGTTTCCGAAGAATAAAAAAACTGGGAAAAAGAAGAACAACAAGATTTTTTGAGTTGGTAGGAAAATTAGGGAGCGAGGGGATAAAAAAATATTCTAGCACTAGGTTGTTAGGTAAGGTTCTTAAGGCAACTGACTATCTTTCTTTATACGACCGTAAAAACGAACAGGATTTTTATCGCTTGGAAAATATCAAAGAACTGGATTCTGTGGCCGCAGAATTTCCTAAACTAGAAGATTTTTTGGAAAACGTTGCTTTAGTGGAACAAGAATATTTGCCGGTTGACCAGTTGGGTATCCTTAGCAAGCTGACCAAAAACAAAGAGAAGAAAAATGCCGTTATCCTAATGACCGCACATGCGGCTAAAGGGTTGGAATTCAAGACTGTTTTTATGGTTGGTATGGAAGAAGGTCTTTTTCCTCATTCCCGTAGCCTTTTAAATAAAGAGGCGATTGAAGAAGAAAGAAGACTAGCTTATGTTGGTATCACTCGGGCTCAAGACAGACTTTTTCTCATTTTTTCCTTAAGGCGGCTCTATTTTGGAATCCGGTCCAGCAATCAAATCTCTCGCTTTATTGCTGAGATCCCCCAGGATCTGTTAGAATTTATTAAAGATAATGATTATCCGTCCAGTCTATCCTAATGAAAAAGAAAGCTTCAACAAAGTTGTAACCCATCCGTTACAGTCGTGGGAATGGGGCGAGTTTAAAGAAAAAAATGGCGCTAAGGTGATAAGATTGGGACAATTCGCCAAAACTAGCCTTAAGGCAGGATTCCAGCTGATGATTCATGATTTGCCCAAAACAAAATATAGAGTGGGTTATTTGCCCAAATGTACTTTGCCTAGTGAATTTAGTATAGAGTCCTTAAAAAAGGTAGGCAGGGAAGAAAATTTAGTTTTTATTAAACTTGAACCAGATGAGATTTTAGGAGAAGAATTTTTACTGGAAAATGATTGTCTTCATGGTCGGCCTCTTTTTACCAAATATACTTTTAGACTTAATTTATGTCAGACAGAAGAAGAGCTATTAGGACGCATGAAGCAAAAGACTCGTTATAACATTAGGGTGGCCCAAAAACACAAAGTTGAAGTAGTCGAGGATAATTCTTTGAGTTCTTTTAATGAATATCTTAGATTAACTTTCGAAACCACCAAAAGACAGGGATTTTATAGCCATGACAAAAATTATCATCAGCTGATGTGGCAGACACTATATCCGGCAGGAATCGCCCATCTTTTAAAAGCAGTCTATCAGGGCCAAACTCTGGTTTGTTGGATGATTTTTATTTTCAATAATGTTTCTTATTATCCTTATGGAGCTTCTTCCCGAAGATACAAAGAGGTAATGGCTTCAAGTCTAATGATGTGGGAGGCGATCCGTTTCGGGAAAAAAATGGGCTGTCATACTTTTGATATGTGGGGGAGTTTGGGTCCAAATCCGAAACATTCTGATCCTTGGTTTGGTTTTCACCGTTTTAAAGAAGGTTTTGGACCAAAACTAGTAGAATTTATTGGGAGTTTTGATTTAATCATCAACCCTCCCTATTATAAGATATTCAGAGTAGCTGACAATCTTCGTTGGAAGTATCTTAGATTAAAAGCAAAATTACCTTTGGGATAGTCAGATTACTGCCACGCAGGACAGAGAAGTTTATAGTCGCAGAAATCACAATAGAGACCAGGTTTAGCTAGAAAATCCGATTTTTCCATCTGACTGACTTTTTCTAAAACCTCTTTTTTCGCTTTTTCAAGATCTTCCTTAGTTCTTCTGGTAGATATTTTTTCTTGGGTTTCTAAAAAGTAAAAAGACAAAACTATATTTTCAGGATTTTTAGCAAAGATTCCCGGATTACTGGCGGCCATGGCATAAAACGTCATCTGCGGGTTTTTGTCTACCTCTTTTTGGCTTAAGACCTTGCCGGTTTTATAATCGATGATTTCCAAGAACCCGTTGGGGTTTAGATCAGCTCTATCTATCCGGCCGCCAATCTTTAAGTTTGCTGAGGCTTTAATGACAAAAGTTTGTTCCAGGGCTACAGGTTTATCAGCTATCCGGTATCCTTTATCAAAAAATTCGGTTAGGAATATTCTTGCCCTTAAAAACATCTTTCTCTCATGGTTTTTAGAACTATAGCCTTCTTTTCTCCAGTCATTTTCCAAAAATTGCAAAAGGGCTTTTTTGCTTGATTTTCCTTGTTGCATTACTTGTCGATAAAAATCTTTTAGAGCTTGATGTAAAGAAATACCAAAAGAGGCAGCGGCTGAAGGTCGAACAGGGATCCGGCAAATGTATTTGAGTTTATATTGGAAAGGACAGAGATTAAAGGTTTCAATTTGAGAGTAGGAAATATAGTCAATTTTATGACTGATAGTTGGTAGTAGGTAGTTGGTAGTTTCTTTCTCGGGTTTAAAGTCAAAGATTGAAAGTTGGTTTTCCTCAGGCATGGTTCGTGATTGGGTAACTTGTTTACCTAAGGCCTCAAAAACAAATGGCGAAACTTTTTTAACTCTTTTTCCCTCGCCATAAAACTTGGCTGCGGTAAAATAAAGTGAATCTTTGGCCCGGGTCATGCCGACATAAAAAAGTCGACGTTCCTCTTGTTCGTGCGGATTTCCTTCTGGTAAGACCTCTTTAATCAATTGTTCAGGGATAGGAATTTGTTCCTTCCGTTCTCTGGTAGGGAAACGGTCGGCAACAAGATTAACCAAAAAAACAATAGAGAATTCTAACCCCTTACTGCTGTGAACGGTTAAAATATTGACCTTATTCTCTTGATTCCAATCTAGATCTGTAGCCAAGGGTGATTCGCCCATTTCCATTTTCAGGTTTAACCAGTCAACGACAGCCTCAACACCGGCATCTTCATGTCCTGCTTCGTAGGTTTTAAGCTTGTCAAAAAACTTAGCGATGTTGGTTGCCTGTTGTTCCTGAGCTTGGGTTTTTGTTTCCGTCAACCTATGAAGTAAACCACTATCTTCAAGGAAGTAATAAAGAATCTGACCAGCAGTTTGGTTGGGGATAAGTTTTAAGTGGTGGTGAACCATGGTAACAATTTTTTTTATCTTCTTCCTGTTTGTTTCCGAGATTAAAATCTTATCCACTTGCTCGGCGGCCTCAAAAAATGATGAATTTTCTCTTTTTGCCAAGTTTCTTAATGCGGCAATATCCCGAGCAGAAATATCAAAAATTGGTAAAGACAAAATTCTAAAAAAGGCCACATTGTCTTCGAAATTGTAAAGTACTCTAAGATACGCAATTAGGTCTTTAACCTCTTCTTGCCGGAGAAGCTTGCCTGGTCCCAAAAATTGAAATGGTACCCCAAGCCGTAAAAAGCTTCGGACAAAAGCATCGGCATGATTATTGGCTCTAACCAGAATAGCAATATCTTTAAAATTATACGTTTTCGGATCGTTTAACATTTTCCTGTCTGTGCAGGCAGGCGATCCTGGAACGGAAGCAGTCAATTTTTTTACTTCTTTGGCTACTAAATCTGCCTCATTTTCTACCCGATCAGCCATCAAAAATTTTATTTTTTCTCCGCTGTGCCAGCTGACGGATGACGGACTAATTTTTCTTACAGAAATAAGTTTTTTATCAATTCTTTCTTTTACTTCTAAGCGATCTGGATTATTATACTGAATAAGATCATAAGCGCGATTAAGAATTTCTTGGGTAGAACGGTAATTTTTGGTTAAGGTAATTATTTTTACCCCAGGATAAGTTTTACGAAACTGAAGGACATTAGAGATGGCGGCTCCGCGCCATTTGTAAATTGACTGATCATCGTCGGCCACCACGGTCAGATAGGCTTTTTTACCGGCCAGAAGAGTAACAAGCTCGTTTTGGGTTACATTAGTATCTTGAAATTCATCTACTAAAATATATTTAAACTTTTGCTGGTATTGTTTTAGTACATTTAGTCTTATACGAAAAAGTTTTAGAGTGTTACTGATGAGGTCCGCAAAATCCATTACTCCTTCTTTGATTTTCAACTCTTCATATTTTTGATATGCTCTAGCCAACTCCAACCCTTTTTTAATCTCTTCTTTTTCAATTCTGAATTGAGCCACAAGTTTTTTGGTGTTTTTGGTGTATGCAAAATAATCTTGCGGCGAAACGTCTTCGTCTTTTAATCTACTGAAGTGAGTGAGTAATCCTTGCAAGAATTTCTGAGGATTGCCGGCCGGCCGGAAGTAATCTAACTTAAAATCAAAGAGACGTTTTTTTAAAAAAAGCAGGGTTTCTGCTTCAGTCATCAGGGTATAATGCGGATTAAGGCCAATATTTATAGCTTCATCACGCAAGACCCGGTCGCAAAAAGAATGGAAAGTGGAAATCCACATTTGAAAAAAACCATAAGGCATAATCTCGTCCACTCTTTCTTCCATTTCCAAGGCTGCTTTTTCCGTAAAAGTGAGGGCCAAAATTTCCTGTGGTTTGCTAAGCTTGGAAGAAATCAGGTGTTTTATTCTCTCGGTAATAACCGTAGTTTTTCCTGTTCCTGCGCCGGCAATAATCAAAAGTGGGCCTTTGCC
>DATKWX010000030.1:0-5290 GCA_035529355.1 Bathyarchaeia archaeon | reverse complement strand
TTGCAAAAAAGGGAAATTCTTTTTTTCCGCCGTATGTCTAAACTTTTAGTGGCTCTGCCTACCAAAAAATCCGGCTGGATTCCCGTTTGATTGAGTAGCCTGACAGAAATCTGAACCGGCTTGGATTTCATTTCACCGATTGAAGGAGGTGTGGGTAAATAACCAACATGAACATGGATAACCTCTTCTTTCTCCCGCATTTTTAAGATACGGTTTGCCTCCAAGAACAAAATATTTTGGTACTCGCCGACAGTCCCGCCAATCTCAATGATTACCACATCCGCGTTGGAAGCTTCACCCGCAAGTTTAAATCTTCTGATCATTTCTTCAGGGACATGAGGAACGACTTCTACGTCTTCACCGCAGTATTCAAAATTTCTTTCCTTTTTGATAACCTCTTGATAAATCTGTCCTGTAGTAACATAGTGCGCCCGGCTAAGGTTTTCATTGATAAATCGCTCATAATGCCCTAAATCCTGATCACTCTCAATACCGTCTTCGGTAACGAAAACCTCGCCGTGTTCTTGTGGTCTTATTGTGCCGGCATCAATATTAACATATGGGTCGCATTTAACTATTGCTACTTTGTATCCGTGCGACTTTAGAAGTAAACCAATAGAAGCAGCAGTAACTCCTTTGCCCAAGCCAGAAAGAACCCCGCCTGAAACAAAAATGTATTTATATTTTTTCATTTGTATTTTGTGATCGCCTCCCCGATCAATCCAGCCACAGAAACAACCTTTAGTTTCTTATATTTTAGCTTAGTTGGGGCCTGAATACTATCAGTAATATAAAGCATATCCAAAGCACTTTTTTCGATTTTTTCTTGCACGCCAGGAATATAAAAATGATGGGTTAAACAGGCATAGATTTTTTCCACACCTTCATGTTCTAAAAATTGAGCGGTTTGGATCAAGGTTCCGCCGGTAGAAATAAAATCATCAACTATTAAAATTCTTTTTCCCTTAACTTTTTGGCTGATTCCTGTAATGGAAACCTGACCGGTTTTAATATCTCTTTTTTTGCTTACTACTACCAAAGGCACATTAAAACTTTCGCTAAAACGGGTTGACTTTTTTAAAGCACCCACATCAGGACTGATAACCGTATCAATCATAAGTCCGTGACTCTTAAAATAATCAACCAAAGTATAGGTAGCAAAAAGCTCTGTAAAGGGGATATCAAAGAAACCCTCAATCACTTGATTGTGCAGGTCTAGAGTGATAATTCGATTAATCTTTACCGAGTGTAGAAGGTTGGCAACTACCTTTGACGACAAAGGTTCTCCGGGCCGGAAAACCTTGTCCTGGATACAGTAACCCAACCAGGGAATGACGCTGATGATTCTTTTTACGCCTTGTCTTTTCAAAGCGTCAACTATCAGGCAAAATTCCACTAAATGTTGGTCCGGCGGATAAGAAAAAGATTGTACTACAATTGCCGAATTATTAAGCATATTGTCTTTTATCCATACGCGGCACTCGCCGTTTGAAAAGCGCGATAGTTCAAGCTTGCCCATCTTAAGATTTAAGAATTTAGCAATTTTTTCCGCCAGTTTTGGATTTGACGACCCGCTAAAGATTTTCATTTTAAAACTTCTATTAATCTTTTAACTAATTTTTTAGGATCTTTATTATAAATTACTGGTGTATTCCCTTTTTGGGCTATTTTAACAATCTGGGGTAAAATTTCTGTTATCCCCCCCGGTTGTAAAACACCTATAGGGCGATTTTCATCATAAGCAATCGTAAATTCATTTAATGTACCAATCCGGCCACCGATACAAATTACTCCATCACATGATTGAATAAAGACTACATTTCTACCTTTTCGTCCAAAACCAGTATAAATAATTAAATTAAAATATTTAAAAGAGAAAGCTCCTGATTTAATTGCTTCCCGATATAATTTTTGATGTTCTTTTTTATTTTCTGCAGGCGAAATGCCAATTACCAAACCTTTTTTTAGGCTGGTTCCCTTTGCTGCCTCAAAAGAAAGTCCCGTAGTGGCCCCAGTAACTAATATTGCTCCTGCTTTGGCAATCTCTTGACCAATGACAAAAGCTTTTTTATTAAGTTCGTTTGTAATATTGCCTTCGGCTGACCCAGAAACGCCAATAGTTAGTTTCATTTTCTTGACAAAAGTCTAAACTTATTTTAATTTCTTTAAATTTTCTCGTTTGGTTTTTTTCATAAAATCAATACATTTTTGATAAAGTTTTTTGGAAACTTTTTTCTTTTTTAGTAAAAAAGCCAAGATGCTTGTCATAAGAAAAACAGTATGTAATTTATAACCCGCTTTTTCAATTATCTCTTTACCACCATTTTCTCTGTCTATTAATAAAACAACGTCTTTAACTTTTAAACCTGATTCCTCCAAAGGCTTAATCACCATTAACTTACTTTCCCCAGTGGTAATAATATCATCAATGACGACAACCGTTTCATCCTTTTTATATTCACCTTGAACCAGTTTAGTGATGCCGTGTGTTTGCTGTTCTTTTCTTGTATATACCATCGGCATATCATATAAAACATTCATGACGGTAGCGACAGGTAAAGCCGCATAAGGCACACCGGCTAATCTATCAAAATTAAGTTTTTTAACTAAAGACCAGTAAACTATAGCGACCTTTTTTAAAAGTTTTGGATATGAAACAAGCTTCCTAATATCAATATAATAAGGAGAAATTACTCCCGATTTAAGTTTAAAAGAGCCAAACTCAATACATTTATTTCTTAAAAGCTCTAAAATAAGTTTTTCTTTTTTGGTCATAAATCCTACTCCTTTTTAAATAATTTTAAAATTATAATATTTGGTACACGATCGTTGTTAAAATATTATAATTTGGCCTATTAAAACACACATTTATCTATCTATATTTGTTTATTTTGTTTTTTAATGACTGTGTTTCTCTTCTGGCCGCCTCAGCAAAATCATTACCAGACGAGGCAAAAATTATGCTTCGACTTGAATTAATAATCATGTTACCATCTCCCGCTTTTAAAGTTTTTTCTATACTCCCACCTTGAGCACCAATTCCCGGAATCAAAAGTAGTATTTTACCAACTATTTTTCTGACAATCTTTAATTCATCCGGATATGTAGCTCCTATTACTAAACCACAATTTTTGTGTTTATTCCAATACTTTGCAACTTGGTAAGCAATCACTTGATAAAAAGGAACCAGGCCTAACTTAGAATGTTTAACCATAAGATCTTGGAATTCTCCGGCTCCAGTATTGGAAGTTCGACAAAGAATAAATAAGAATTTGTCTTTTAAGTTTAAAAAGGGCAGCAAAGCAAGCTTGCCTAAATAAGGATGTAGGGTTACGGCATCAACTTTTAAATCTTCAAATATATATTTTATATAACCTAAATTTGTATTATCAATATCCCCACGCTTGGCGTCTAAAATTATCGGAATTTCGGGATATTTTTTCCTAAGGTAGTCAATTGTTTTTTTTAAAGCTTTTAAACCTTTAATTCCCTCAGCTTCATAAAAAGCAATGTTTGGTTTATAAGCGCACACCAAATCATAGGTAGCATCAATAATCTCCTTGTTAAATGTAAAAATACGGTCTTTATATTTTCTCAAGAAAGGAGGGATTTTTGTTGTGTCAGAATCTAAGCCAACACATACCAAAGAATTATTTTTTTTAATTACTTTTTCAAGCTTCGTAATGAACTTATTTTTTCCCATTAAGTTTACTCACTGCTAATTCTAAAAAAATTAAAGTACAGACTTCAAATAAAGATTTTGTTGGTGACCTCTCGGGGACACCTATTAATTCTCTTAGTTGGTACTGATTACCTAATCTTTCCGGAATCTGTGCAGGAATAATGATTAATTGATGCGATAATTTTGCCAATGGGGAATCCGCTACGCCGGTAATTCCCAAAATCCGACCGCCCAATACCCTGGAAATTTTCACTGTACTTAAAACATCGCCTGTTTCCCCGGAACCGGAAAGGGCGATCAAAAGATCATCTTTCCGCATTTTGGGGTTAATCGTTTCACCAATGACAAAGGAATCTTTATTCAAACGAACCAAACGCATAGCCAAATTCCTGGCAATTAGGCCGGAACGGCCAACGCCAACTACATAAATTTTTTTGGCCCTTTTAATTTCCTCAGTGAATTTGCATATATCATGTGGATCAATTTTTTTTAAAACTTTTTTTATTTCCTTAATAATTTCTTCAAAAATATATTTCATCTTGTCTCCTCTGTCTAATATTAGCAATTATATTATTCCTCTGATCTGCTTTATTGTCCTGATTTTTTCTTTTTGACAAATCGTTCTCATTTCTAAGGCAATTCTGTCAAAAACTTGATAACCCTGACCGTAAATTGCCGAACCTATACCTACTAAAGTTGCACCTGCCATAATCATTTCTAAAGCATCTTTAGCGTTGCAAACTCCACCCATACCAATGATGGGAATTTTAACTGTTCTATAGATCTCATTAATACACCGTAAAGCAATCGGTTTTATTGCCGGGCCAGAAAGACCTCCGACCCGATTTGATAAAATCGGCTTTCTGGTTTTAAAATTAATCAAAAGTCCCGGACCTACAGTATTAATAGCGCTTATGGCATCTGCCCCGGCTTTTTCTACTTCAAAAGCCACTTGTTGTAAAAAAGGGGTATTTGGTGTTAGTTTGGCAATAAGAGGAATATTTTTAACAATCTTTTTAACTTCCAAAACTGCCATGGCAGATAAAAGGGGATCAGTGGCAAATGGCTTGCCAAACTCATCATCAACATTCGGGCAAGAAAGATTAAGTTCAATAAAATCGGGCTTAGCTTTGGCAATTTTAGCTGCTAAAATAGGAAACTCCGATAGCTGACCCGCAAAAATTGAGGCAATAAGCGGTTTTTTAACCTTTTTTTTAAAAAAAGAAATTTCCTTAGCCGCTTGTTCAATTCCGGGATTTTTAAGACCAACGGCATTAATAAAACCACCATTATAAGAACAAATTATAGGTAAAGGATGGCCGGTGCGAGGCAAAACGCTGATTGACTTAGTGGTAATACCGCCAACACCTTTTATTTTTGAAAGTTTAATATTTTCTTTTAGGTCAACTACTATTCCGGAAACTGATATTAAAGGTGAAGAAAACTTTTTCTTACAGAAATTCGTGCCTAAGTTAATCTTGTTCACAGTTCTTTTCCAAATCCTTTTTTAACTAAAACTTCTCCATCTTCAAAAACTTTTTTACCTCTTATAAAAACCTTTACCACTTTTCCCTTTAATTTCCAGCCGTCAAATAAGGACCAGCCGCA
>DATKWX010000029.1:0-13024 GCA_035529355.1 Bathyarchaeia archaeon | reverse complement strand
CTTTTCTTTTTATTAAGTTTAATAGTTTTATTAAGCAATAGAGAAAAACTTTTTAACAAGAAAAGATTTTTTGAGCCACTTTTCTTTGGTGTTTTTTTCTTCTTTTTGGTTTTTGCTTCACTGTGGAGAATGGGAAAGAATTACCAGAATTGGGGACGATTAACTTTGAATAACTCTTTGGAAAAAGACTGGCAGGAGCTTCAATTATGGGTCAGGGGAAACACCTCTTCCGATGCTCTTTTTATTACTCCTCCTCAGCTTACGGGTTTTCGAGTTTCAAGCCAACGTTCGATAATAGGAGAATACAAAGATGGAGCTAATTTCATCTATCACCCTGATTTATTATCCGAGTGGTGGAAAAGAATGGAAGATTTGGGAGTTGAAAAAGAAATGGTAAGGGGAGCTTTTTTGTTTGAGTATCAGGAAATTAATGAAGAAGAAAAAATAAAAAATTTGACCCAAAAATATAACGCAAACCATTTAATTTCCAGCTATCATGACTTACCTTTCCCCAAGATTTATAATAACACTAAGTTTAGCGTTTATAGGCTAAATTGAAATGATGAAAATTGCTTTTTTACATTTAACCTGTGGTTTTGTTGATCGGGGATCGGAAGTTTCCACCCAAATTTTAGCCAGCTATTTTAGCAAAAAAAAACACCAAGTGGTTGTTTACCAGGCCGTTAAAAGGTCAGATAGGGAAGATTACCAAGTAAAAACCATCTTGATCCCCTTTCTAGCTTGGGGAAGGAAAGAGTCAAGTTTTTTGGGAAAAATTTTTAAGCGGCTTTATTTAGATTTTGAAAGCCTTTTAGTTCTTCTTTTTTCTTTAAAAGCAATTCCAGCTTTATTAAAAAATAAACCAGATGTGCTTATTCCGACCAATGGTTTTTGGCAGATGCTAGTTTGCCGGTTACTGAAAGTTTTTACCGGGGTAAAAATCGTCGTTATTGGTCGAGCCGGAATTGGCTGGCATGATAAGCATAATCTTAAACTCAGGCCAGACCTGTTTATTGCTTTAAGCAAAAAGGCTTCTTTCTGGGCTAAGAAAATCAATCCCAATGTTAAAGTTATTTTTTTACCCAATGCTATTGACATTGATTCTTTTTTACAGCAGAAGGCGGCCTTAAAATTAGACCTTCCCCGACCCGTTATTCTTAGCGTTGCCAGCTTAAGTCCTTACAAAAATATTGATAAGTTAATTTTGGCCTGCGTAGAGCTAAAAAATGCTTCCTGCTTGGTTGCTGGTCAGGGTGAGCTTTATGATTATCTTAAGAAGATGGGGAGTAAAAAGCTTGGAAAAAGATTTTTACTGACTACTTTTCCTTATGATCAGATGGCCTCTTTATATAAGGCTTGTGATCTTTTTGTCCTTCTTAGTGAAGAAAGGGAGGCATTTGGTAGAGTTTTTTTAGAAGCGATGGCCTGTGGTTTAACCGTGGTAACCGCTGATTATCCTGAGAGAAGGGAAATCTTAGGAGCAGCGGGAATTTATGTAAGCTCTTTTGAAGAAAAGACGCTCGCTTTGGCTTTAAAAAAAGCGTTAAAATTAAAAAAGCCGGAACTGGGTTTAAAGCAAGTTAAAAAGTTTAGCATTGAAAAAATTGGGCCTCAATACGAAGAGGCTTTTTTACGATTGTTGAAAATATGAAAGTTTCTGTTATTATTGCTGTTTACAATAAGGCAAGATATATAAAAAAGTGCCTTGAGAGTTTAAGTGAGCAAACCTTGAAAAATCTTGAGATTATTGTGGTTGATGACGGCTCAAAAGATAAAACTCAACAAATAATCAAACAATTGCAGGCTAAAAACCAGCAACTGACAATTTTATCCCAAAAGCATCAAGGACCAGCAATAGCCAGAAACCTAGGAGCGAAGTTGGCCAGAGGTGAGATTTTGCTTTTTGTTGATGGAGATATGTATTTTAATAAAAACTTTGTTGAAGATTTAGTCTTCCCTATTAAAATATGTAAGGCAAAAGGAACCTTTTCTACCGAAGAATTCGTGGCTAATTGGGAAAACAAATGGGCTCGGTGTTGGAATTATAATTGGAATTTACCGGACAAAAAAAGGATTGATCTTAAAAGAAATGATCAGCAAAAAGACTTTCGGGCTATCTTAAAAAAGGATTTTAATAAGGTAGCTGGTTTTGATGATGTTGGTTATACCGATACCTGGTCTTTGCAAGAAAAATTGAAGTACAGGCCTAAAGCTACCAAAGCCTTATATTATCACTATAATCCGGCAAGTTTAAGTGAGGTTTTTAGGCAAGCTAAATGGCTGGCCAAAAGAAAATATAAATTAGGAGCTTTGGGTAGATTAGTCACTTTGTTTAGGGTAAACCCTTTTTTTTCTTTACTTAACGGACTTAGAAAAGTAATAATTAAAAAGGAAGCGGCTTTTATAATTTTTAAACTTGTCTATGACTGCGGGATAACTTGTGGTTTAATAGAGTGTTTTTGGAGAAAAAATAAAAAATATGCCTAACCTAAAATCCGATTTTAGATCGTATATCTTACAGGCGGGCAGGTTTTTTTCCAAACGTTCCTGGATATTTTTGATTTTAATTCTGGCCTTGGCCTTACGCTTGATTAATATTAATCAATCTTTGTGGCTTGATGAGGCGATTTCTTTTGAGGCAGCAACTAAGTATTCCCTCAGAGATTTATTTTTACAGTTCCTACCTAAGGATTTTAATCCGCCTTTATATTATTTAATATTACATTTTTGGCTAAGATTTTTCCCTCCCAGCGAGCTTTTCCTTCGGCTTCCCAGTGTTATTTTTGGTTTTTTTACTTGTTTTTTAATATATAAAATTTATCACCTTGTTTTTATGGATAAAAAGGGAGCTTTATTGGCCTTGACTTTAATGGCCACAGGACCGCTTCTTATTTATTATTCTCAAGAGGTTCGGACGTATTCTTTAACGACTTTTTTAGTATGTAGCTCAGTTTATTATTTTATAAAATTTTTGCAGTGCAAAAAAAGACTATTAGCTGCTTGCTATTCACTGTTTACTATCCTTATGCTTTATTCCCATTATCTTATCTGGTTAATTTTACCGGCCCAATGGTTATATTTTTTCAATCAAAAAAATAAAGATAGAAAATTGACCTTTAATTTGTTGATTTGTCAGTTTGTCATTTTCTTTTCATATCTCCCTTGGTTGCCGATTCTAATAAGACAACTTAGGATAGCTAAAAGAATAGAAACAGATTCAAATTGGGGGCAGGTTTTAGGTGAAGCAAGCTTTAAAAATATTGCTCTAATTCCGGTTAAATTTATTATAGGAAGAACTTCATTTGACAATAAAATATGGTATGGGTTTTTAGTTATAATACTGGTTTTATTTTTTGGCTTTTTAATCGCAAAGGCGTTTTTTTACCCCTTTCGTAAAAATCCGCCAGATGGCGGAGATCCTGGATCGGAAAAGTGGATGATTGGGTTTTGGCTACTGGTGCCTATTATTTTAGGTTCCTTAATTAGCTTTAAAATTCCTCTTTTAACATATTTTCGCTTTCTTTTTTGTTTGCCTGCTTTTTACCTACTCGTTAGCAGGGGAGTGATGATGATAAAAAATAAGAAAGCAATTATTATTTTGCTTCTGGGATTAAATCTTTTTTTTAGCTTAAGATACTTGCTTGATCAAAATTTTCATCGGGAAAATTGGGAAGAAGCAGTTGAACTTTTACATCAAAAAAATACTGCTGATGCTCCCGTCTTAATTTTTCAAAATGTCAGTGCGCCTTTTTCTTATTATGACCGCAAAAAAAGTAGCCTTATTTTCATTTATGAAAAAGAATCTATTTTAGACTTTGATTGCGTTTGGTTGATTCCTTATAGCCAGCCTATTTTTGATCCTCATGATCAGACAAGAGAGTGGTTAAAAAGCCAGGGGTTCGTAAGGACTTTTGAGCAGCATTTTCGGGGAGTAACTTTGGAAAAATGGCAAAAGTTGCTGCTTGGAAGGGGAAATGGGATAATTGACTTATGACAATCGGCATTGATATTAGTCAAATCGCTTATCAGGGAACTGGTGTAGCGGAGTATACGGAAAAGTTGGTAGAAAATTTACAAAGAATTGATAAGGAGAATGAGTATGTGCTGTTTTTTTCAAGCTTAAAAAGAAAATTTCCCACTAATTTTAAATTCCTAAATAAATTCCAGATTCCAAATTCCAGATTCCAGATTAAGACTTTCAAATTCCCTCTTTCTTTACTTGATTTTATCTGGAACCGACTTCATGTTTGTCCGATAGAGTGGTTTATAGGTAGGATTGATGTTTTTTTATCTTCAGATTGGGTGCAGCCGCCAAGTAAAAGGGCAAAAATGATTACCGTGGTTCACGACTTGACACCTTGGAAATACCCGGAAACCCTTCATCCTAAGATTGTTAATGTTCATAAAAGAAGGATGAAATGGGTGAAAAAAGAATGCAAATTGATTATTTGTGATTCGGAATGCACCAAAAAAGACATGCAGGAAATTTTGAAGTTTGAGGATAAAAAATTAGAAGTTATTTACCCGGGAGCAAAATGATTGTTGCGATTGATGCCAATGAAGCTAATATTAAAAATAGGGTAGGCAGCAACGTATATGCCTATCAGGTGTTAAAGCACTTATATAGAACCCATAAGGTAGAATTCAGGAATAATAATAGAAATTTGGAATTTAAAGTCTACTTAAAAAACAAGCCATTATTTGACTTTCCGAAAGAGACTTTGGGATGGCAGTATAAGGTTTTAAAGCCCGGGTTCTTGTGGACTCAATGGCGATTGCCATTTAAGCTGTTGTTATCAAAACCAAGGCCAGATGTGTTTTTTACTCTTGGCCATTATGCGCCCCGGTTCTGTCCCGTTCCTTTAGTTATTTCGATTATGGATTTGGCTTTTTTAAGCCATCCAAATTATTTTAGAAAAAAAGACTTATTTCAACTGAAATCTTGGACAAAAAAAAGTATTAATAAAGCTTTAAAAATTATTGCTATTAGTCAATCGACCCGGAATGATATAATAAATTTATATCAGGTTCCCTCAGAAAAAATTATTGTTACTTATCCGGGGATAGAAAAAAATAGTTTTAAAAATTCAAGATTAACAATGACAATTAAAAATTTAAAAAACAGATACAAAATTAATAAGAAATATTTTCTTTATATCGGTACTCTGCAACCTAGGAAAAATATTGTCAGATTAATGGAGGCATTCAAAAATGTTGATGATTTTCAGTTAGTTATCTGCGGTAAAAAAGGTTGGCTTTATGAGGAGATTTTCCAAAAAGTTAGGGAACTCAAACTGGAAAGCAGAGTTATTTTTACCGGTTTTGTTTCCGAAGCAGAAAAATACGCTTTGCTAAAAAATGCCTTTGCTTTTGTTTTTCCTTCCTTATATGAAGGTTTCGGTTTTCCGGTCTTAGAAGCAATGCAGGTTGGCTGTCCGGTACTGGTTTCAAAAACGTCTTCCCTACCAGAAGTAGCAGGGGAAGCATGCGTTTATATCAAAAATCCCCGATCAGTTAGGTCAATTCACCAGGCAATAGAAAAAATGATAAAATTAAGTGAAAAAGAAAGAAAAAACTTAGTGAGCAAAGGTTTTAGCCAAGTCAAAAAGTTTTCCTGGCAAAAAACAGCGCGAGAGGTTTTGCAAGTATTAACTGAAGTAGGAGGTTAATTTGTTTTATATTGAAACAAAAACCGGAGAAAAATTAGACTTCAAACAAGCTTGGCCGAAGATTATCGCAAGAATTTTTAATTGTTTCCTTGATTTTGAGCTTTTACTGCTCAATTGGGTGGGTTATTTACCGTTTCACTCTCTTCGAAATTTTTGTTATCGGCTATCAGGAATTAAAATCGGCCGAGGTTCAACTATTCATATGTGGGCCAGATTTTATCAGCCCAGAAATATTAGTATTGGTCAGGATACGATTATAGGTGATCACTGTTTTTTAGATGGACGGGCGCCTCTTAGGATTGGCAATCATGTAGCGATTGCTTCCCAGGTGTTGATATATAACAGTGAGCATGATGTTAATTCCCCGGATTTCCTACCGACCGAAGAAGCAGTTAATATAGATGACTATTGTTTTATTGGTGCCCGAGCGATTATTCTTCCCGGAGTCAAGATTGCTAAAGGAGCAGTGGTAGCTGCCGGAGCAGTAGTGACTAAAGATGTTTCTCCGCTGCTAATTGTTGGGGGCGTTCCGGCCAGACAGATTGGTGAAAGAAAGGTAAAGAAATTAGATTATAAACTTGGCCGAGCCAGATTATTCCAATAATTGGATAAATCCCAAATAGTAAATTTTCCGATGAAATTAGATTTTGAGCTTTCTATTATTATTCCCAGCTTCAACACTAAAAAACTTTTACGTAATTGCTTAAAATCCATTTTTGAGCAAACCCAAAAAATTAAATTTAAAGTCATTGTGATTGATAACAACTCCGAAGACGGGTCAATAAAAATGATTAAAGAAAAATTTCCTCAAGTTAAACTAATCTGCAATGAAAGAAATTTTGGTTTTGCCAGAGCTAATAATCAAGGTTTGACTCATGCCCAAGGTGATTGTGTTTTGTTTCTCAACTCTGATACTCTAATTTTAGATGGAGCAATAGATAAAGCAGTTGAATTTATGAAAAAAGACAAGCGAGTTGATATTTTAGGCTGTCAACTTCTGAATCAAAACAAGACAATTCAACATTCAGGGGGATTTTTTCCTAAGCTGACAAGAGTTTTTAGCTGGATGGTTTTTATTGATGAACTTCCATTTCTTGATCAAATAATCAAACCGTATCAGCAGAGTAACCCCAAATTTTACCAAAAGACAAAACAACTTGATTGGGTGACAGGGGGATTTATGTTGGTAAAAAAAGAAGTAATTAATCGGATTAAGGGTTTTGATGAAAGGTTTTTTATGTATGCGGAAGAAGTTGATTTTTGCTTTCGGGCCAAAAAATTAGGTTTTAACGTTTGGTTTTATCCTGGGGCAAAGATAATCCATTTTAAGGGTAAAAGCTCTAAGAACGGTTTTCAGAAAGCAGTCTTAGGTGAGTATCAGGGCTTGAAAAAATTTTATCAAAAACACCAATCGGTTCCCAAGCTTTTTTGCTTGCGTTTATTACTTAAAATGGGAGCGCTGCTAAGAATATTAATTTTTGGTATACTAAGTGGTGATCGTCAAAAAAGGAATATTTATGAAAAAGCTTTTAGGGTGGCTTGATAACAATATCTTAACTTTAATCAGTTTTTTCTTACTGATTTTTATCCCCTTATATCCTAAGGTGCCTTTAATGGAGTTGATACCGGGGTATATTGTTAGAGTGAGATTGGAGGACTTCTTTATTTTAGCCGCAGTGGTTGTTTTAATTATTCAAGTTATCAGAAAAAAGGCAACCTTGAAAAGCATAATTTTTTGGCCAATTTTAATTTATCTAGGAATTGGTTTACTTTCTTGCCTTTCCGCCATTTTTATTACCAGAACTGTTCCATTAGAGTGGCTTCATGCGGGGAAGATGTTCATTCACTGGTTGAGAAGAGTAGAATATTTTAGTTTGTTCTTTATTTTTTATAACGGAATAAAGAGTTTTAAAAACACCAAGATTTTCTTGATTTTATGCGGTGTTTTAGTCTGTTTAGTTTCGATTTATGGTTATGGCCAAAAGTATTTATACTGGCCTGTTTTTTCGACCATGAATCGGGAATTTTCCAAAGGAGTCAAACTTTATTTAACGGAGCATGCTCGGGTGCCTTCTACCTTTGGTGGGCATTATGATTTAGCCGCTTTTTTGGTCATTTTTCTAATTTTATTTGCCGGTCTCTTCTTTTTTATGAAAGATATAAAAATAAAGATTGCTTCTTTACTTGTTTTTCTTCTAGGGTACTGGCTTTTAATTCTTTCGGCCTCCCGCACTTCTTTTATCGCCTACGTTTTTGGCTTAATAGTTATGTTTGGCATTTCAGCTTTTAAAAAGGGTTGGTTTTGGTCTTTAACCCGAGGAGCGATCATTATGATTTTCAGCTTTGTGGTGATGATTTTTTTTGGGGATTTATCAGACCGCTTTGCTCATCTTTTAAAACTAACTGAGGTAAGAGAAAAATGGAGACTCGAAAGATTAGTAAGCCCGTTGAAACCGCCGCCGGTTTCTGATAAATTTGTTGCGTTTGATGAAAATATTCCTTTGGTGGTAGATATTACAGATGAAAGACCGGTAGCGATCCGACCGGGGCAAAAAGGAGATGGTCAAGGTCTTCCTCCGGATGTTTATGAAAAAATCCCTGACTATCGTGAATCCACTGAATCTGGAGGCCTAGATGGTACGGCCGCAGCCAAACTAATAACCGTAGAAAGAACTTTTTCCGAGAATGCTTATAAATATGGTTTATCTGCTGCTATCAGATTGGATGCTTTATGGCCTTGGGCAATTAAAGCTTTTTTGAAAAATCCGCTTTTGGGTTCTGGTTACTCCACCCTAGGGAAGCAAGGAACAGGCCAGTTTACAGAAGCAGAGTCAACGGACAATGATTACCTAAGGGCTCTCGGAGAAACAGGACTTTTAGGTTTTATTTCTTTCTTTGGAATAATATTTATAATTACAAGATCAGTTTTTAAGTCATTAAAAAAAGAAAAAAATGATTTGCTTACGATATTTAAAATCAGCTTTGTTTCTTTTACTTTAGGTATACTGGTAAACGCTATATATATTGACGTTTTTGAAGCTTCCAAACTCGCCTTTATTTTTTGGGCGATGACCGGTGTTTTGCTATCCACGTTAGGCAAGAAAGAGGCTTTGCTAAAAAAATAAATATCATATGAAAAAAAAGCCTTTAATAGAGTTTTTACTTTTATTTTTCATTTTTTGCCTTGCTTTTGTACCTAGGCTTTATAAGATAAATAACCCGGTAGCCGATTGGCATTCCTGGCGGCAAGCTGACACGGCAGCCGTAGCCAAAAATCTTTTTGAAGGAGAATTTAATCTTCTGTATCCAAGGGCCGATAACTACTTTCCCATGAGCGAGGGGGCCTTGCCAAACCCTGAGCGTTATTTTTTAAATGAGTTTCCTTTTTATAATGCCCTTGTGGCAGTTTGCTATTATTTTGTTGGTGTAAATGAGGCCTATGCTCGGTTAGTAAGTATTTTCTTTTCTTCATTAACAAGTGTTTTTTTATACCTTTTACTAAAGAAATTTTTAAAAAAAACAGTGGCTTTTTTGGCAGCTATTTTTTTTGCTGTTTTACCTTTTAATATCTATTATGGTCGGGTAATTATGCCTGACCCTACCTTTATTTTCTTTTCTGTTTTTTCCTTGTATTCGGTTTTAAACTGGGTGGAAAAGGAAAAGTTTTGGTTGGCAATTGTTTCTGTAATTTCCCTGTCTTTAGCGATGTTGATTAAACCCTATGCAATTTTTTTAGGTCTGCCTTTAAGCTACCTTGTTTTGAGAAAATGGGGTTTGAAGTCTTTAAAGCGTTGGGATGTTTATTTCGTTTTCGTTTTATCTTTTATTCCTTTAGTTTTTTGGCGTTATCATATAAACCAGCATCCTGAAGGGATGTTTGGTTCCGGTTGGTTAATTAATCAAGGAAATATTCGTTTTAAAGGCGCTTTTTTTCGTTGGCTGATTTTTGACCGGATGAACCGCCTGATTTTTGCTACCGGTGGTTTTGTTTTGTTTTGGCTGGGTTTAATTTCTTCCCGCAATAAAAAAGAGGGCCTGTTTTTCTTAAGTTGGCTTACCAGTGTTGCTTTGTACATGATTTATTTTGCTCGCGGCAATGTTACTCATGATTATTATCAATTACCATTGGTTCCTGTAGGCTGCGTTTTTATGGCAAAAGGCGTAGCTTTTCTTTTCCATTTGGGCAAAAGTTGGCTTTCCAAACTGATCAATACCTCTCTTGCTTTTGTCTTTATTGCTTTAATGCTGGCTTTTGGTTGGTATGAGGTAAGAGGCTTTTTTAACATTAATCATCCTGAAATCGTTGAAGCTGGAAAAGCTGTTGATGAGTTGACTCCTAGAGATGCTCGGGTAATTGCTCCCTACAATCGAGACCCGGCCTTTTTATATCAAACAAACCGCACTGGTTGGTCTGATTTGGGACCAATTGAGGAATGGATTAATGAGGGAGGAGCAACTCATTATGTATCAGTTAATTTTGATGAAACGACTAAAAAATTAGAGGAAAATTGCCAAATAATTAAGAAGACAGAAAGATACGTAATTATTGACCTGCAAAGTTGCGTTCCTGAGATGCTAAATAGCACGAATTAGGAAATTCATCAGGCATCATGGTCATTCTGGGGCGGAACATCTTGTCATTCTGGAGCGAACGAAGCGAGCGATAGAATCTCAATTTAAGATCCTATCGGGCTAAAGCCCTCCAGGATGACAGACTAGGATGACATAACAGACTAGGTATTTAGTAACTCAAGCTAAATAAGTATTAAATACTATTATGAAAATCTTAATGCTTACCTCTTATTTACCTTATCCTCTTTTTTCTGGAGGCCAAATTAGAACGTACAATCTTTTGAAGAACCTGGTGGCAAAGCATGAAATTACCCTTTTTTCCTTTATTCGTCAAGAAGAGGAAAGAGAACATATTAAAAAATTGGAAAAGTTTTGTTTTAAAGTGAAGGTTTTTAAGCGCCGGCCTGCCTGGGATCTGAGAAATATTTTGCTGGCCGGTTTTTCTCCATTTCCTTTTGTGATGATTTCTACCTATCTTTCTTGGACGGTTCGTCAAGCCATCAGAAAAGAACTTGAAGAGTTCAACTATGATCTAATCCATGCCGAGCCATTTTACATGATGCCCAATATCCCTAAAACGAAAATACCCATTCTTTTGGTAGAGCAAACGATTGAGTATTTGGTTTACAAGAAGTTTGTCGATAATTTTCCTAACCCATTTTTTAAAACGGGTATGTATTTTGACGTAGTCAAGCTTAAGTTTTGGGAAGAACGCTATTGGCGAAAAGCCACCAGTTTGGTGGCAATGTCTAAAGAAGACAAATTTATCATGCAAAAAGCGGCTCCCAAACAAACCATTGATATTGTTGCTAACGGCGTAGACACTGAGTTTTTTGATAAGGCTAAAGTTTGCAAACCAAAGATACCTACAATTTTATTCGTAGGAAATTTTAAATGGTTGCCTAATAAAGATGCCGCTAAATTTCTAACTCATGAGTTGTGGCCTCTTATAAAGCAAAAAATTCCTGAGGCTAAGCTTTGGATTGTTGGTAAAAATCCCACTCCAGATATACTTGAGTTGGCCAGAAAAAAAGATGTTTTTGTCCAAAGCAATATCAAAGATATCAGAACTGCTTTTAGTCAGGCATCAGTTCTTTTGGCTCCGATAAGAAACGGTAGAGGGACAAAGTATAAAGTTTTAGAGGCAATGGCCAGCAAATTGCCAGTAGTGACCACTCCTTTGGGAATTGAAGGAATTGGGGCCATAAATGGCAAGCAAGTTTTAATTGCCAGAAAAGCCGATGGTTTAGTTGACAAAACAGTAAAAATACTGCAGAATCCTAAGCTTGGTCAAAATATTAGTCAATCCAGCTATAAGCTTATAAAGGAAAAGTACAATTGGCAGTTAATATCCAGCAGCTTAGATAAAATTTATAAAAAATTAGGAGTAAGTTCTAGTTTAATTAATTAAATTAAATCAATTTTACTAAAATGAGGAAAATAGACCTTTCAATAATAATTGTTAATTATAATACCGTAAAGCTTTTAAAAAACCTTTTAGAATCAATTAGAAGATCAAGGATTGGCAACTTTAAAATTGAGGTATTGGTTGTTGATAATGCCTCCTCAGACTCTTCTGTTACGATAATAAAAAAGGAGTACCCGGAAGTTAAATTAATCATAAACAGAACAAACCTGGGGTATGCCAAAGCCAATAATAGGGGAATAAGGCAGGTTCAAGGAGCTTGTGTTTTACTTTTAAACTCAGATACTTTATTGGAAAAAGAAACACTTCTCAAAATGATTAATTTTATGAATGATTGCAAAGAGTTCAGTGTTGCTACCTGTACTGTTAAGTTGCCTGACGGTAAAGTTGATCCCAGCTGTCACCGAGGCTTTCCGACTCCCTGGGCAGCTTTCACTTATTTTTCCGGACTGGAAAATTTTTTTCCTCAATCAAGACTTTTCGGTCAATATCATCAAACTTGGAAAGACCTCAACACGATGCACGAGATAGATGTAATTTCCGGGGCCTTTTTTATGATAAGAAAAAGTGTTTTGGATAAAGTCGGCTTACTTGACGAAAGATTTTTTGTTTATGCAGAAGATGTTGACTTCTGTTATAGAATTCGAACTTTAGGACAGAAAATAGCTTATTTTCCGGAGACTAAAGTTACTCATTTTAAAAAATCTTCTGGAAGAGCAAGGGGTAAGGGTAATAAAATTACCCGAAAAGAACAGCTGACAAGAAAGATGGCTAAACAGTATTTTTTTCAGACAATGAAGCTTTTTTACGACAAACATTATAAGGATAAATATCCTTGGATAGTAAGATGGTTAGTTTTATTAGGAATTTTAATAATGAGCAAGATTAAGGAATAGTTAATTGTTACTGGTTAATTGTTAATAGAAGGAAAAAAGCAATTAACTATCAGCAATTAGCAGTTAGCAATTGCGTATTTTAATTGATTGCCGTTTTTGGGGAACAAAACATACCGGTTTAGGTCGTTACACCGAGAATTTAGTGACAAATTTATTAAAAATTGACAAAAAAAATGAGTATATTCTTCTTTCCAGCTCTAAAAACAACATAATAATAGAGCAATACGGCAATATAACAGTTTTGCCAGTTAATGCCGCTTACTATTCTTTGAAAGAACAACTTGTTCTTCCCAAGTTAATCCACAAGCTTAAACCAGATCTAATTCATTTTCCTCATTTTAATGTGCCGATTTTGACCAATTTTCCTTTTGTGGTGACGATACACGATCTTATCAAACATCATTCTCGGGGACGGGAAACCACTACCCACCAGGCTCTATTTTATTGGACTAAATTTTTGG
>DATKWX010000028.1:0-7817 GCA_035529355.1 Bathyarchaeia archaeon | reverse complement strand
GCTTTTGCTACGGAAAAAGTGGCGATGATTTTTGCTCCTTCCTGGCGGATCCATGAGATTTTGCAAATTAATCCCGACCTCCAGTTTAAGACCGCTCCGGTTCCGCAAATTTCGGAAAAACAAATTGCCTGGTCCAGTTTCTGGGTCGAGGGAGTTTCCAATAAAAGTCAAAATATAAAGGCAGCTTGGGAATTTCTAGACTATTTTTCTTCCAAAGACACGTTGGTTAAATTTTATAATCAGGCAACCCAATTGAGGAAATTCGGTGAGCCTTATCCTCGGCTTGACATGGCGTCCCAATTGGAAGATGACCCTTATGTGGGTGCTTTTGTAAAACAGGGACAGTGGGCAAAAAATTGGTATTTATGTTCTTATACCCACGATAACGGTATTAACGATAAAATCATTAAGTATTTTGAGGATGCGGTTAATAAAGTCCTTAAAGGAGAAGGAGTGGCGAGCGCTTTAGAGCCGGCTGCTCAAGGAGTAGCTCAGGTTTTGAATCAATACGGGGTTAAATGAGTGATCTTCGTAAGGATATTTTGAGAAC
Source organism: Bathyarchaeia archaeon (assembly GCA_035529355.1). GTDB lineage: Bacteria > Patescibacteriota > Microgenomatia > UBA1400 > UBA1400 > DATKWX01. The sequence continues at coordinate 7,267 of DATKWX010000028.1, read as the reverse complement.
TTTGGTTTACCATGATGTTTTTGACTATTCCCTTACGTTGGAGCAAATCTTAAAATTTTTTTTGCCAACTTCAAAAACCGTTGCCCTAAATTCAAAATTACCATCAGAGATTAAAAAGTGGTTAAAAAGACTTCAGCAAGAAAAAAAAGTTTTTAAAAAGGAGAATTTTTATTTTCTTTCTTGTAGCACCACCTCCAAAGAGGCTAATTTAAAAGACAAAGCTGATCTTAGAAAAGAAAGAGAAAAATATGCTCAACAAAAATTAAAGGTTGTTGTAAAAATAGTAAGGGTTTTAAGATACATCCCTTGGATAAAACTGATTGCCCTAACCGGTGGTTTGACGATGAAGAATTCGGATAAGGACGACGACATTGATTTTTTGATTATTACCAGCAAAAACCGGCTTTGGTTGACAAGACTTTTGGTAATAGTTTTTCTGGAAATATTAGGAAAAAGAACTAAACCAGGGTCGGCTAAAGCAAAAGATAAAATCTGTCCTAATTTATTCTTAGATGAATTGGCTTTAAGCATGCCTTTAAGGAAGCGCAATCTTTTTATTGCTCATGAAATTTGCCAAATGCAGCCGGTTTTTGATCGCGATCATACTTACAAAAAGTTTTTGCAAGCAAATATATGGGTAAAAAAATACCTGCCTTGTGCTTTAATTGAGATGAAGGGCAATTTTTTATATAAGCAAAAACTTGGACACAAGACCGCTCGTTTCTGGTTGCTGGATTTTTTGGAAAATCTGGCTTATAAAACCCAGCTCAATTACAAGAAGCTTAAAAAAAACTTTCCGGAAATATCTCCTCACTATGCCTTTTTCCATATTCTTAACCAAGAGAAAAATATTTTAAATAAATTCAGGCAAAAATGCCTTATTTACAGGTTATACAATTCAAGTTAGTTTTTGTGTTAAACTGAGAGGGAAGAAAAATGAAGAAAGCAAAGCTTTTTGAACAACTTACTTCAGGGAAAATCCGCTGTTTAGCTTGCCAAAGATATTGTCAAATTACTGATGACCAGGTTGGGTTTTGCCAAACAAGAATAAACAAAAAAGGTGGACTTTTTTCTTTGACTTACGGTATTTTAAGCGGTCTTCAAATTGATCCGATCGAGAAAAAACCACTGTATCATTTTTATCCCGGAAGTGAAGCTTTATCCTTTGGCTCTTATGGCTGTAATTACCGTTGTAAACAATGCCTGAATTCTTACTGCTCTTGGGGAAGCCCGGCAAGGGATATCTTGCAGACACTTAAAGCAAGAAGCGAAAAGAAAGGAACAACAACTAAAAACTTAAAATTTGTTAAACCAGAAGAAATCGTCAGCTTGGCAATTAACAAAGGTTGTGCGGCAGTAGCTTTTACTTACAATGAACCTTCAATCTGGGTTGAGTATGTTTATGATTGTGCCAAGTTATGCCGGCACAAGGGTCTTCATACTCTTTTTGTTACCAATGGTTCTTGGTCTGAGGAATGCCTTAAATTTTTAAGCCCGGTGATTGAAGCGACGAATATTGATATTAAGGGTTTTTATCCGGAAACTTATGCTAAAATGGGCGCTTTTTTCGGTGATTTATTAAAAATAACAGAATTGGCAGTAAAAAAATATAAAATCTTTACTGAACTAACTACCTTGGTTATTCCTACTATTAATGATTCGGAAAAAGAGTTAGAGCAAATTGCTCAGTGGATTGTTGTCAAGCTCGGACCGGATGTTCCTTGGCATTTGTCTCGCTTTGATCCTGATTTAGCGCCGGATAAGGAATTCAGGAAGTTATCTGACACGCCAATTAAAACTCTGAAAAAAGCTTATGAAATCGGTAAAAAAGCCGGTCTGAAACATATTTACGTTTGGGCGCCACCTAAAAGCTTTGGAGAAGAGTTATTTAGCATTGGTAATACTTATTGTCCCCAGTGCGGAAAATTGGTGATAAGAAGAAATGCTTGGGAGCCGGAGATAGTAGGATTGGATAAAAATAAATGTAAGTTTTGCGGCTTCAAATTGAATTTACGTCTTTAAGGTGAAGCGATTTCGGATTGTTAAAAGCGACCTAAAAACGCTATAATACCTTTAATGGAAAAGCAAGTTTTAGAAATAAGAGTTCCTAAAGATAGCGAAGAGACTCCTGAGGCAGCGGCTGCTTTATTTGCCAGTCTTTCCAACATTAAATCTTCTTTTTGGGAAAGAATTTCCGGCAAGGAAAAATGCTTCACTTTTGAGATTACTTTGGACAAACAAAGCATCCATTTTTACGCGGTGGTAAATTTGGATTTCGAACCGTATTTTGTTTCCCAGTTAACTGCCCAATATCCGAAGGCAATTGTCGCTCGGGTAAAGGATTATTTAACCGAATGGCCTTTGGCAAAGGCGGACTTAGGTCAATTGGTCCTAAGCAAGAGTTATTATTACCCCTTAAAAAGCTACAAAGACTTCCAGGATATTGATCCTCTCTCTTCGCTTTTGGGCACTTTGGCCAAGGCCGGGCCCGATGATAAGGCTTTAATCCAGTTTTCTTTGACACCGGCTGGGAGTAGCTATGCTAGTTCAACCAGGAAAATTTTAGATAAAGGTATACCAAGTGCTGATGGCGAGCACACTAAAGCGCATCCTCAAGCCAGGTTATTTGAGCAGAAAATAAGCCAAAAAGCCTTTAAAGCAGGTTTGAAATTACTGACTATTTCCGTTGATCCAAAGGCAAGCAGTGCTTTTTTGAATCATTTGGCCGGAAGTTTTGGCAACTTGACTTCCGGAGAAGGCAATTCACTGGAGCTTAAAAAACCCAGGGCAAAAAAGAAATTTTTAATGTCCATCTTAAACCGTCAGCTTAAATATGTTCCCCGTTGGCAATTTTTAAATATCGAAGAAATAGCCACCATTTTCCATTTACCCAACGAGACTTTAAGCAAAATAAGAAATATTGCTTGGGGCGGTACAATGGCGGGAGAACCGCCGGAAAACTTACCGATTGCTTTAGGTTTGACCGAAGCGGAGAAAAAGGAGATTAACTTTTTTGCCAAAACTGAGTTTAAAAACCAACTGACTAATTTTGGGATTAAACGGTCGGATCGCCGAAAACACATTTATATTATTGGTAAGACCGGTACCGGTAAATCAACCTTAATTGCCAACATGGCCATTAATGACATGAGGAATGGCGAGGGTGTGGCGGTTATTGATCCCCATGGAGACTTATGTGAAATCTTACTGGATTATGTTCCCTCTTTTCGTTTAAATGATGTTTGTTATCTTGATCCCTCAGACAGGGAGCACCCTTTCCACCTTAATCCTTTAGAAGTTAAAGAAAAAGAACACGCAGAACTGGTAGCTTCAGGAATTGTGGCTATTTTCTACAAACTTTATTCTTATTCTTGGGGGCCAAGATTAGAATATATTTTGCGCAACACGATTCTCACTTTGGTTAATCGACCGGGAAGTACTTTGGTTGATGTGCCGAGAATTTTGGCTGACGATTCTTTTCGCCAAAAGATAGTGGAAAAATACTCTGACGGCACTTTAAAAAGCTTTTGGCTCAATGAATTCAACAAAATGCCCGACAAGCTACGGTCGGAGGCGATCTCGCCGATTATGAATAAAGTAGGTCAGTTTGTGACTTCACCGATGATTAGAGGAATTATTGGTCATCCCCATTCAACTATCGACCTTGAAGAGTTTATGAATCAGGGCAAGATTTTGCTTTGTAATTTTTCTCAAGGAAGATTGGGTGAGGACAATGCGGCTTTGCTGGGAGCGATGTTTATTACCAGAATGCAATTAGCGGCAATGAACCGGGTAAAGGTGGCAGAAGAAAAAAGAAAAGATTTTTATCTTTATGTTGATGAGTTTCAGAATTTTGCCACAACCTCATTTGTCAAAATTGTATCCGAAGCCAGAAAATACCGGCTTGATATTTGTGTGGGTAATCAATACATTGGTCAACTGCCTGAAGAAATTCAAAAAGCAATTTTTGGCAATACCGGCACCTTGATTGGTTTTTTGGTCGGCGCTCAAGATGCCAATCTTCTCTCTCGTGAGTTTGGCAAAGAATACGAAGAAGAAGATTTGGTTAAGTTGGGCAATTTTCAGGTAATTATTAAACTAGCCATTGATAATCTAACCTCGACTCCATTCTATTCTTTGACCCTACCTTTACCCAAATGCCGCAATAAAAATCGGGAAAAAGTTCTTCAATTATCCCGTGAACGTTATACCAAGCCGGCCCGGGATGACAATGATTAATGTCTAAGATAGTTTCTTTGATCAAGATAAAAAAAATACTTGCTACTCGTTTCCCATCTGCTTCTATTGTTTTGGTGACTGGTTGTTTTGACTTGCTCCATAAAGCACATAAAGATTTTTTAAGAGTAGCCAAAGCTCAGGCTGATATTTTAGTCGTTGGTTTAGAATCGGATAAAAGGATTAGGCAACTTAAGGGTCAAGCAAGACCAGTTAATTCTTGGCATGAAAGAGCGGTGGCCCTGGCCGCGCTTAAAGCTGTAGATTTTGTTTTTCCTTTACCTAAAATTTTTAATAAAGCCGTTTGTCATCAAAGATTACTTCAATTAATTAAACCAAAGGTCCTGGCTGTTTCTGAAAACAGTCCTTACCTTGCGGCAAAGAAAAGATTAGCGAAGGCTAGCGGGGCGAGAATTTTTATTTTTCCCTTTAATCCCAGATATTCGACTACCAAGATCTTGACCCCAAACCATTCCTGCCTGTAAAACGGTCTTCACCTGTTATTATATGCACGTCAGGCTTAGGGTCGACGGTTTGAACCCAACGTGATTCAGGCCTTGACAAAATGAGTCTTAGTTTTTAAAATAGCAATTGCTATCAATGATTGATAGTTTTTTGTTAATAAAAAAATTAAAAATTTTTATACCAAAGGAGACCTAAATGACAACCGCAATTTCGAAACTTAAACCAACCCAAGGTTATGTTTTACTCGAACCAATGACGAGTCAGAAAAAAACTGCTTCCGGTATTTATCTGCCCGATTCTCATGATGAAAAACCCCAGCAGGCAAAAGTTTTAGCGGTAGGTTCAGATAATCCCAAAAGAAAAGCGCCTTGTAAAAAAGGTGACTTGGTAATTTATAAAAAATGGGGTGGTGACGAAGTGAAGCTTGGTTTAGGAGAAAAAGAATACTTGTTTGTTAAATTTGAAGATATATTAGCGATTATTAAATAAGGAGACAATATGGCAAAACAATTAAAATATGACGATGACGCTAGAAAATCTTTAGTTAACGGCGTAAATAAAATGGCTAAGGCAGTAGGAACGACTTTGGGTCCTAAAGGCAGAAACGTTGCTTTAGATAAAAAATGGGGTGCGCCAACAGTCACTCATGACGGTGTTTCCGTGGCTAAAGAAATTGAGCTTGAGGACTCTTTCGAGAACATGGGTGCACAATTGACTAAGGAAGCGGCTGAAAAAACTTCAGATAAAGCCGGTGACGGTACCACGACCGCGACCCTTCTTACGGCGGAGATAGTTAATGCGGGTATGGTCGCTCTTTCTAAAGGCGCTGACCCGATGGCTATTAGGAAAGAGTTGGAAAGCGGAGCAGAGGTAGTTATTAAAGAAATTAAAAAAACGGCCAAGTCAGTAAAAACAGATGCGGTTATTGAACAGATAGCTAACATTTCTGCTCAAGATACGGGGATTGGCAGCAAAATTGCTGAGGCATTAAAAAAAGTAGGCACAAATGGCGTGGTTACGGTTGAAGAAGGCAAAGGTTTGGATGTTACCATTGATTATAAAGAAGGAATGGAATTTGATAAAGGTTATGTTTCTCCTTATCTTGTTACTAATGCCGACAACATGGAAGCAGAAATAGAGGATCCTTACATTTTGATTACTGATCAGAAAATTTCTGCTGTTGCCGACTTTTTGCCTTTTTTGGAAAACTTGGTAAAAGTCAGTAAAAACTTAGTGATTATTGCCGATGAAATTGAAGGTGAAGCTTTGGCCACTTTAGTGGTTAATAAGCTGAGAGGTGCTTTCAATGTCTTGGCAGTTCAGGCCCCTGGTTTTGGTGACCGTAGGAAAGAAATGCTTGAAGATATTGCTGTTTTAACCGGAGGGACGTTAATTTCCGAAGACACTGGTCGCAAGCTGGATTCTATCCAAGCTGAAGATTGTGGTCGAGCTGATAAAGTTTGGGCTGATAAAGAAAACTGCCGTATTATTGGTGGCAAAGGCAATAAAAAAGCAATCCAGGCAAGAATTGCGGCCATCAGAAGAGAAATTGAGACAACTGATTCGGAATTTGATAAAGAGAAACTGGAAGAGAGATTGGCTAAAATGGCTGGCGGAGTGGCCGTAGTTGAAGTCGGTGCTCCTTCCGAGATAGAGATGGAAGAGAAAAAATCGCGCGTTAAAAACGCGGTTGCCGCTACAAAAGCGGCTATCGAAGAAGGGATTGTTGCTGGCGGCGGGATTGCTTTATTAAGAGCCAGAGAGGCGCTTAAGAAAAGTGATGAGTTTGAAGCTAGTGGCTGGCAAATTCTTTACAGTGCTCTAACGGCGCCGGCAATTGGTATTTTGACCAATGCCACTCCAAACTGGAGCGAGATATATCAGGGCTTGGTTAACGGTAGCAAAAAAGCCAATGATTTGACCTATGGTTATGATGTAATCAGGAAAAAATACGGAGATCTGCTGGAACTGGGAGTAATTGATCCGGTTAAGGTCGTCAGGTTAGCCTTGGAAAATGCAGTTTCCGTAGCCAGCATGATTTTAACTACCGGAGCTTTAGTTACAGATCTGCCTGAAAAAGAAGATAAAAATCCAGGAATGCCAGGTGGCGGCATGCCAGGCGGTATGGGCATGTAATTTAGAATTAGAATAAGGATTTAAAATCAGTCCCGCACCAGAATTGGTGCGGGATTTTTTTATTCACCCAAAGCAATTTGCGGTTTATGGTGTAAATTACAATTTACACCATAGAATTCCGGGAACAACATCAACAGGGTTGATATTACCTTCTTTGGTATTATAAATTTCCAAATGAAGATGGGGACCGGTAGTTCTGCCGGTCATTCCAACATTAGCTAAAAGAGTAGTTTTTTTTACTTTATCACCAGGCTGAACCATAATTTGTTCAAGGTGGGCATAAAGTGACTTATAACCATCGTTTTGTTCAATGACTAAAAAATTGCCATAACCCCATGTAGTATATTCAACTAGGTAAACTTTACCTTCAGCAATCGGATATACTTTTTCACCCATAACAGTAACAATGTCTACAGCCGGATGGTACCAA
>DATKWX010000027.1:0-3322 GCA_035529355.1 Bathyarchaeia archaeon | reverse complement strand
AATGGTAACCAACTCGATTAATCCAATCAAGAAGAGAATAAAGGAGGCGCAAAAGGTAGTAAATTTTATTACTTAAAAGATAGAATATCAAACTTTTTTATAGATATGTGTTTGCTATTAAATATAAAATTTGTAGAAGTGTGATTATATATAATTTAAAAAACAATAGGTTTTTTAAAAAAATAAAATCCATAATTCAGATTATTTCAAGCTATTTTTAAAAGAAAGAAGGTGAAGTATTAAAGTAATACTTCAATAAAAGTTGAGAAAGGTAAACTATCCGAAAGGATAGGACGCAAAGTTATGGGTCTGAGGCATTTTTAATGTCTTTTGCTGCCCTTTACTGCCATGATTGCCAAACTGCCGGCTTTTTAATTAAATAAAGAGAGGCAGTTTTTTATTTAACTATAGACCCTCATTTCTCTTATCCTTACATTTATTAAGCAAAAATCACTCAAGAAATCTTATCATCTATCTACTTAAAAAACTGCCTTTGAAAAACTATTCCAAAAAATATTCGAAGCACTACATATAAATCTCTACCTAAAAGTTTATCTTCAACCTGATAAAGAAAATCAACGTTCATTCATCATAGTATAAACAAATCACTTAAACTTTTAATTTAATCTTAAAAAGGAGATGATGTCTACTATTTTCAAAGAACTGGTTTGAATCTGTATTAATTGTTTTAAAAAAATGAAAGGAGTGAATTTTAATGAAAAAAGTATTATTTTTAATCGTGTCAATTGTAATTTTAGGCTTGGTCTTTGCCGGCTGTGGCGATATCTTTAACGTCACTTTACCGACCGGAGGCAGCAACTTGTCAAGGTCAAATGGCGGTGGTGACATCATATATGGTATTGAAAGAATTACCGGAGACGTTTATTCAGTCGATGTCGCAACTTGTACAGCTACCTTCGAATTTACTGTTTCCGCACCACCCACAGGCAGCGCTAAACCTAACGGGCTTGCCTATGATGAGTCTACCGGTCGCTTCTACTATTGTGATTACCAACCCACAACAAAACTTTACTTTTGGAATGGCGTAACCGAGACCGTAGCTGGTACAATCTATTCAAAAAATATTGGATCAAGCGGGGTTGCTAATGGTGACTTCTATAATGGAACATACTATTTCATTGATGGACAGACGGATGACCTTTATGGAGTTATTTTGAAAGCAGACGGGACAATTGCAAGCGGTAATACGGCAGCTGATAAATTGGCTGATATTGCCGGTGGTGCCCATGGCTGGACCTTTGATGGTGACATCGGAGTACAAGATGGCGTGATCTATGGCTGGGGCAAATGTGTTACCCATGGAAAGTTTGAATTCTTCACCTATGACCTCGGTACAGGAGATTTCAGTTTATTTACACCAACTTATCAGTATTCATTACAGCTGGCATTTGGTACAGGCGGTACTCTCTACGGACATCGTTCAGCTGGCTCGGGTGGCATTTATGAGATTGACACGACAAATGGTGATGTAACCGGTCCTATATGCTCCCCCGGAGTCCTGTTTACTGACTGCGCTTCAGGCTCTACTATTTTTATAGAAGAAGAACCCGGAATTGAAGTAGTGAAAGAATGTCCCCCTGAGTTTGCTTTTGTCGGTGAAACCCTTACCTACAACTATAACGTGGAGAACACGGGCTACGGCGCTCTTCTTGATGTAACACTGGTTGACGATCAACTCGGCACAATTACCCTGAGTAATCTAACCGATGAGGACGGTGATACTTACCTGGATGACCTGGCTTGGGGCGCATCTGCTACCGGTACTGCTAATTATGTAGTTCTTAAAGGAGATACCGTATTGGTGAATACTGCAACAGCTTCTAGTACCAGCGAGATCGATGATTCAACGGTAGAAGACATTTCGGATGAGTGTATAGTGGAAATTTGCTATAAAGAGACTGCCTTCGGTGGAGCGACACCAGGCCTTGGCAAGGCATGGTGGTTTTACTTTATTGGGACTGGAACCCAAACCATCTGGGCTGGCAAAAATTATGATGCAGGTGAAGTCACAGTCTCTGGATGTGATGGTGGTGAAGTAACCATCACTATCGAATTAGCTGAAGGTTGGTATTTACAGGATGATGATGAATCTGTAAAGATTCAAGGGTATGCAGTTGTCCCAAGTACAAGACAACCAGCCGGACTGTTTGAAACCTACAAAGGTAATGAACTTGTAGTAACAGTTGGTTGCTTTGCTAATTATGTCATTCAACTGGATGTCCAGCACTGTGGAGAATTTGAATAGACAGACTGATGACAAATGACGGTCCTCTAACATATTAATTATGGATCGTTCTCGACAGTGTGAGATAACTTGATTCTCAAGCTGACAGGAATGGAACAGGGAAGAGCAATCTTTCCCCTGTTCCATTTTTTTAAAGGAGAGGTTTACATTTTTTAAAAAAAATTAAAAAATTGGTAAATTAAGGTCCAAAATTTCCCATTTTAGGGAATATATTAAATAGAGAAAAGAAATTTGAAAAGAGAATAAATTATCATTAAAGTTGATAAAGGCAAATCAACCGAAAGGTTGAGACGCAAAGTCACAGGTCTAAGACTATTCATTTAGTTAAGACGGCTGGGCTGCCGACTTTTTTTGTTTTTTGAAAAATAGAATAAGAAATCTAAAAGTTGATAAAGGCAGACTATCTGAAAGGATAGGACGCAAAGCCATGGGCCTAAGGCACACAGTGTGCTAAGGTAGCCAGGCTGCCGGCTTTTTTTATTTATTAGAAGAAGCGCTTTTATATAAAAACAAATATATTTACAAGAAAGTAGAAATAGAAGAGGGGATTTGCGCCTAACAAGATAAAGAATAAGTTTCCCTGATAATAAAAGAATTTTAATAAAAAATTTTTACCGATAGGAGGTAAAATCAATGAAAATTAAAATAATTATCGTTTCAGTTCTTTTACTTTTAGTAGGAGTATTTACCTGTGGCTGTGTCCCGTTTATGGAAAATTTAGGATTGGTTAATCCGGTGAATGAAGAGCAATTATCTCTGGAAAAGGGCGGCTCTCCTGAGGGGTTGGTAAAGCTATTGGTAGGATTTAAAGGAAAACCGGGACTTCCTGAACAAGCGTTGGTTAATGGTATGGGCGGAAAGATTAAATACACCTATCATCTTGTGGATGCGATGGCGGTTTTCCTTCCCCAAAAAGCCATTGATGCCCTTCAAAAGAATCCCAAGGTCAAATATGTTGAACCTGATGGCCTGGTGAGTGTGCTTGACACCGAGTTGGATAATTCTTGGGGGGTAAAGCGAATTGGTGCTGGTTTAGTTCATGATTCTCTTAATAAA
>DATKWX010000026.1:0-7257 GCA_035529355.1 Bathyarchaeia archaeon | reverse complement strand
GTAATTACCAAAGACGATCAAGAATACAAAGTCACAAAGATTTTCCGTGATCCAAGCATAGACTTGGCAATTTTGCAAGTTTCCGCCAAAGATCTTAAACCGGTTGAATTGGGTGATTCGGAAAAACTTAAAGTAGGCCAGTTTGTTATCGCCATTGGTACGGCTCTAGGCGAGTTTAGAAATACGGTTACTACCGGCGTTATTTCCGGTTTGGGCAGGGGAGTAACTGCCGGTGATCCCTTCGGCGGCTACAGTGAAGAGTTGGAAAATGTGATTCAGACAGATGCGGCCATTAATCCTGGGAATTCAGGCGGGCCGTTGCTTAACAGTTTCGGTCAGGTGATAGGTGTAAACGTCGCTACCACTGCCGGAGCAGAAAACATTGGTTTTGCCATCCCCATAAATATTGTCAAAACAGCCTTGGATGATTTTAACAAAACCGGCAGGTTTGAGCGGCCATTTTTGGGGGTCCGCTATCAAATTATTTCTTTGGAATTGGCTTTGTTAAATGAAGTGCCTGAAGGTGCTTATGTAGTTGAGGTAATAGATAATTCTCCGGCGCAAAAAGCAGGGGTGAAAAAAGGTGATGTAATTACCAAAATTGACGGCCAGAAAATTGACGAGAAAAAGGGAGGTCTGGCAAAAATAATCCAAAGTAAAAAAATAGGCGAGAGAGTTAAATTAGAAGTTTGGCGGGATGGCAAAGGTTTGGAACTAGAAGTAACTTTAGAGATCAGCCAGTAGAAGAGGTGAGAAAATAATGTTAGATAGTAAAGACCCAGGAGAGGGAGGGGTTAGTGGCCAAGGCTAGCTAATGATTTTGTAAGTTTTTCCAACTTGCCGTTTAAAATGTCTTCCAGTCTGAATTTTTTTCCTATCCGGTGATCGGTCACTCTGTTTTGGGGGTAGTTATAGGTGCGGATTTTTTCCGAGCGTTCGCCTTGCCCGACTTGTGACCTTCTTTGTTCGCTGATTTTTCCTTGTTTTTTTCCCTGCTCCAGTTCACAAAGTTTAGTCCTAAGCATTTCCATGGCAATCTTCCGGTTTTGTTCCTGAAATCTTTGCGTCTGCACTTCGACCACAATGCCGGTAGGCAGATGAGTAAGACGGACAGCAGTGCTGACTTTATTGACATTTTGGCCGCCATGGCCGGAGGCATGGCTGAACTTTATTTCAAGATCATTGGGATTAATTTTAACTTCATTTCCTATAAATTCCGGCAAAACAGCGACTGTGGCAGTGGAGGTATGAATCCGGCCGTAGTGTTCTGTTTTAGGTACTCTTTGGACCCGATGAATACCGGCTTCATTTTTCAAATTTGGCCAGACTTCGTGACCGCTTATTTTCAGTTTTCCCTCGGCTAATACTTCGGCTTTCCAGCCTTTTAGATTGATAAAACGGGTGTACATCCGCAGCAAATCATCGGCCCAAATCTTGGCCTCTTCACCTCCGGCAGCGGGCCGGATTTCCAAAAGACAGTTAATTGGTTCACTTGTGTTCATTGAAATTTTTAATTAGGAACTTTTCTTCAGTTCTTTCTGGAGCATTTCTTTTAAAGTTTTGGGTTGCTTTTTATCTTTCGCTTCTTCCTCTTTTATCTGAGACTTTTTTCGATCGGCCTTTTTAACATACTTTTTCGTCTTAGCCCGGACCACTTTTTGTTTAAATCTTTCCACCCGACCCAAAGTGTCAACATATTTCATCTCGCCGGTAAAAAACGGGTGGCATAGAGAGCAAATCCCGACATTAATCTCCGGTTTGGTCGAACCGGTAACAAAGGTATTTCCGCAGCTGCAAGTAACCTTGCAGTTGTCGTACCATTTTGGATGAATTTTTACTTTCATAAGGCTATATTATACGTTTACCCTTCCGTTCCGTCAAGAAAACACCCAGGGCAATAAATAGGGAGCCTAATAAAAAGGGAAGAGTAACTTTTTCTTTCAGCCATAAAACTGCCAGGGGAACACTGAATATGGGCTGGAGATAAGAAAAAAGGGTTGCTTCAGAGGCTTCGATAAGGGAAAAGCCGTAGGTGTAGGTAAAATAGCCAATAATAGAACCTAAAATACTCATATAAAGAATTCCGGGAAAACCAGGGTTAGAAAAAAGGGTGGTCAAGGTGAGGTTTGAAGTTAGATAGAACAGGGGAGAAAAGGTTAGAAAGCCAACAAAAAAAGAAAAAGCGGTGATATTAAAACTGGAATACTTTTTTGTCAGTTTTTTACTTAGGATTGAATAAACAGTCCAGGTAATATTGCTTACGAAAATCAGAAAGTTTCCCGAAATATTGGCCGAATGAAACATTTTATTGCCGTTTACCAGAGGAGAGGCCACTGCTATAAGGGTGCCTAAAAAAGCCAATCCAAGCCCGACTTTTTCCTGCTTGGTCACGATTTCTTTTAAAAAAACCACGCCGCTTATGACAATCATTAGGGGACAAGTAGCAGCAATAACCGCCGAATCAATCGCTGAAGTTTTTGAAAGCCCCCAAAATAAAAGCCCCAAAGTAAAGGTTGTTCCGCACAAAGCGATTAAGATCAACAAACCAAGGTCTTTTAACTTAAAAGGTTGTTTTTTGTATTTGGAAAGGAAAACAGGCAGAATTAAAACTGATACTATTAAAAACCTTAGGGTTAAAAATTCAATCGGAGTAACAAAACCCAGGGAATATTTGATAATCGGCGGCGCAAAGCCCCAGATAATGCAAGTAGTTAAAAGCGCCAAATAGGCCTTGCTTCTTTTATCCATTAGCTTTAAGTTTTTTTACCAGTTCTTTAAAACTAACGGTTTCCTGTTTTCCTGTTTTCATATTCTTTACGGTTATTTTGTTTATTTTTACCTCGTTTGGTCCAATAATGATGGCATAGGGGAGGCCTTTTTTATCAGCGTATTTAAATTGCTTTTCGAGCTTGACTTCAGCGTCAGGATAAATTTCTGTATTAATTTTTTCTTTTCTAAGTTTAAAGGCGATTTGCAGGGAATAATCCAGATTTTCTTCACCAAAAACAGTAACAAGCACGCTGGTAAGGGTTTTTCTTTGGGGAATTAAGCCAAACTGGTTGGCTGCCTCTAAAGTCCGGTCAAAACCGATAGCAAAGCCAGTCCCCGGAATATCCAAACCAAAAAGGCTTTTGATGATTTTATCATACCTTTCACCACCAAGAACTGAACCTGCTTCAAAGCCCTTGATTACTACTTCCCAAACAGGACCGTTAGAATAAGCAAAAGAACGGCTAATGGTTGGGTCAAAGCAATAATTATTTTCATTAAACCCCGATTTTTTAAGGTACTTTAAAATGGTTTTTATTTTCTCATTAGGCTTAAGACTGGTGACAAAATCCAGGTATTGTTTAGCTTTGCCAAGAGGAATGTCTTTTTTCTCCATTTCTTTTAAAACACCTTCTTTGCCGATTTTTTTAATCTTATCAATGCTGGTGATGGCCTTATAAGGAATATCTTTAAACATATCCCGATTGTTGATTAAAACTTTATAATCCTTAAAACCAAGTTGTTGATAGATGTCCAAGGATAAAGCAATCATTTGGCTGTCAGCCAGAACCGACCGGACGCCAAAAATATCGGCGTCAGCATGAAGAAACTCTCGATAGCGGCCTTTTTGCGGTTTTTCCGCCCGGAAGACAGGCTGGATTTGGTAGCGTCTGAAAGGCATGGGAAGTTTGTAACTATACTGACCGACAACCCGGCAAGCGGGGACGGTTTGGTCATAACGCAATGCTACTTTTCTGCCTCCGCGGTCTTCAAATTGATAAAACAATTTTTCATCTTCGCCGATTTGACCGCTGAATAATTCCATAGACTCCAAAGTAGGCGTTTCCAGAGGATCAAAACCCCATTGCTCAAAAACTTGGCGGATTTTACCTTCAAGCCATATTCTTTTAAGAGTCTCTTCAGGTAAAAAATCCCGAAAGCCCTTTAAGGTTTGAAATTTAATAAAAGGTTTCATATTTTTTACTCCTTTTATAATTTTATAGAGGAATCTTTAATTTATCAAGATGAAAAAGATGCTGAAATAAAACCTGTCTTGATAAATATCAGGATTCAGTCTGCCTGTCGGCAGTCAGGCATGACGTGTCTAAAAAGGAAATAAATTTACTCAGAAGATTTGGTGGCTTCGTTGGTGTCTTCGTTGGTTTCAAGCTTTTCCGGAGCAACCTCATTTTCTTGAGCTTGGGGATTAGTTTTACCGGGGATAACTAAAACCGTTTTAACGGTTTTTATTTCTCCTTTTTCATCCAAGATAACAATTGCCGTTAAATAATCGTCAATTTGAATATCATCAACCACCGGTTTTTTAATAGCGTTGATTTTCAGGTTTACTTTTTTATCAATCGTCAAAGTCAGCGCCTCGCCGTTTTTTTTGACGGTTACTTTTTCTTCATCAATCTCGGTTACTTTTCCGGCCACAAGATCACGCTTTGCCACGGTTGGTACCTCATCCATAACAATCAGTCTTTTTCCTGTAATAACGTCGTTTTCATTTTTTGGGCCAATGTTAATGATGTATTGGCCGACCTGAAGGTCACTGGATTTTATTTCTTTTCTTGCTTTACCAGTGGCAACTTTGAAAATAGCGGCATTAGTGGCAATTTCTGCTTCTTTAATGCCATTAATAGTTTCGATTGATAAATTTGTTTTATTTAAAGACTTGATTGTGCCTACCCAGGCAAAAAGTTTATCCTTATTTTCTTGGTCAATGATACCTTTAACTTTATCCAGTCCTGTTTCTACGACCTTTTCCAACCTTTCCTTAATTTTCTCCTTGACATCATCATCAGACACTGCCGAACCAGTAGCTTCAACTGCATAAGAAGGGGAAAAAGCAATCAAAAACAGAGTCAGGCTGACTATTGATAATTTTAAAAATTTTATCATTATTCTATTTTGGCAGTACTGTAAACAATGGTTAATACTTTTTCTTGTTTTTCACCGTTTTTGGAAATAACTGCCACTCTAATTTCGTTAGCACCAGAGATTAACGGTAACTCATCAGAAAAAACGCCTTCTTCATCAGCTATTAAAAGGTTGTCGTAATCTTCAACCATCAAGGCAACAGCTGCTTTAGGTTCGGTTTTTCCGGAAACAGTGACTTTGTTTTTATTAACCACCAAATTATCTTCGGGTTCAGTTATTTCCAGTAAAAGCATGGGTGACGGGTTGGGAGAAGCAGGACTGCCATCGCTGGGTAACTCCTGTTGAGGATTTTTTTGTTCTTTCAAAGCTCGGTTAGCGGTATAAATGCCAAAGGTGATAATCAAACCCAAAATAAAACCAATACCAATTGCAATTATTATCTCTTTTTTCATGAGCAGTTAGACAATGTAACAAATTAGAGTGTCAAAGTCAAGTTTTTAAGGATAGGGGCTAAATTCTGGTGAAAAAAACATACCCGGGGTTTAAAGTTCCTTACTTTACTAGTTTAAATGTTCATAGTAAAATGATTAATGTTATGCAGATAAATTACTTGGGGCATTCTTGTTTTAAAATTAAAGGCAAAAATTCAACCCTTCTGACAGACCCTTTTGATAAATTTGTTGGTTTTCCTATGCCTAAAACTAAGGCGGAAATTGTTACCATTTCCCATCAGCATAAGGATCACAATTGTCTTGACAATATTGAAGGAGAACCTTTTATCATCCAGGCTCCGGGAGAATATGAGGTGGGTGATGTTTCCGTTTTCAGCCTTAAGACATTTCATGACGATGTTAAAGGCGCTCAAAGGGGTACTAATGTCATTTATAATATCCAAATGGAAGATATTTCTTTGTGTCATCTGGGAGATTTGGGTCACAAGCTCAATGATCGTCAGCTGGAGAAAGTCAATGGTGTTGATGTTTTATTTGTTCCTGTAGGCGGCGTGTTTACTCTTGGCCCGAAACAAGTAATTGAGGTAATTAATCAAATAGAACCGGCAATTATCATTCCGATGCACTACCGGACCTCGAGACATGACCAGGATAAATTTGGCAAGCTCTTCAGCTTAAAAGATTTTTTAGCAGAGATCGGTGCTCCCGAAGCACAAGCTCAAGAAAAGTTAGTTATTTCAAAAACCAGCCTGCCCGAAGAAAGTGAAGTAATACCCTTAGTCTGTACAGCCTTCGCGAAAACCCCCACCGAATCGGTGGGGCGATGACGCGAATTCATAAAGTTGGAAAAGTTTTCGCTACAGTCTTAAGAAAACTTAAACAACTTAGAAACTACGGTTCGCCATCCGCCAGCTGGTGGAGGCGGATTAGACCGTAGAGTTTTCATAAATGAAGAAGCCAGGCGGTAAAATTCCTCCTCATAGCGAAGAAGCAGAGGTTAGTGTCTTGGGATCAATTTTAATTGATAAGGACGCAATTTTTACGGTAGCGCCAATTTTGATTCCTGAGCATTTTTATAAAGATGTTCATAAATTTATCTTTGAAGCGGTTTTGGGTTTATATGAGGGAAGAGAGCCAATTGATTTGGTAACCATTGCTGATCAGTTGAAAAAAACCCACCGTTTAAAGATGGTTGGCGGTTCCAGTTTTCTCGCTTCTTTAGTTGAACAAGTTCCTACCAGTGCTCACGCGGAAATGTATGCCAAGATTATCAAGGATGCGGCTACTAAAAGAGAACTTATTTCTGCTGCTTCACTTCTAACCGAGGCCTCTTTTGACGAGGGGAAAACAGCCCAAGAGATTCTCGATCAAAGCGAACAGGTAATATTTTCTTTATCCCAAAAACATTTAAAACAAAACTTTATTCCGGTAAAAGATATTTTGGCAGAAAGTTTTGACCGCTTAGACGAATTGCAAAAAAGGGTTGGTAGTTTAAGAGGAGTACCGACGGGGTTTAAGGATTTAGATGATACACTAGCTGGAATGCAGGATAGCAATCTTTTGATTTTGGCCGGCCGGCCATCCTTAGGCAAAACTTCTTTGGCTTTGAACATTGCACAGCACGTGGCGGTTAAAGAAAAAATAACCGTGGGTTTTTTCTCTTTAGAAATGAGTCAAGAGGAACTGGTTGACCGGCTTTTGGTAGCCCAAGGAGACATTGATGCTTGGCGGCTTAAGACCGGTAGGTTGGAGGAGCAAGACTTTAGTCGACTGTCTGAAGCAATGGGTGAGTTAGCCGAGGCGCCCTTATTTATTGATGATAGTCCGGCTAGTTCCGTTTTGGAAATGCGGACCAAGGCCAGGCGGCTGCAAGTAGAGCATGGTTTAAAACTTTTAGTTGTTGATTACCTTCAGTTGGCCCGATCAACCCGGA
>DATKWX010000025.1:0-5892 GCA_035529355.1 Bathyarchaeia archaeon | reverse complement strand
TTGTTTTAAAGGAGGACGATCCTCTGTCAGGAGAGCCTAATTATTGGCAGGAAGGGATTGATGCGTGGGTTTCCGGTCAATCTGATGAAAAATATAAATATCCTCGAGATTACTGTGAGACTTCAAACGAAGTAATTGTTAGAATACGTGAACCTCAAGATAAACAAAAAATAGGCAACGAATTTACGGTTGACGTTGAAGTAAACGCTAATTATGAAGTAAAGGAAGTTAAGTTTTATGTTAGCGATGAACTTAAACAAACTTTGACCGAGAAACCGTATAATACTAAACTGGTGGTAGCCAACGGCATTTATGACCTAAAAGTTAAAGCCCAAGATGAAAAAGGTAATAATGGAGAAAAACAAATTAAAATCGGTGTTAATCAAGATCCTAATATTAGTTCCTCGCCCAGCCCGAGTCCCAGTCCGAGCCCGAGTCCCAGTCCGAGCCCGAGCCTCTTACCTAGTCCTTCCCCTTTAGTTTCGCCAAGCCCTTCTGCTTCACTTTAGCGATAATAGCCTGCCTGATTTTACTCACCTGACGTTCGCTTAGATTAGCTTTTGGGTTTTGGTAAGTAATTCTAAAAGTAAGATTGTCTTTATATCGTCCAATGAAAGAAACTTTTTTAACCAGCTTGCTTATTGATTTAATGGTTAAAAGAAGATTGATATAATAGGTTTTAGGATTAATGACAAAAGTCAAATCTTCAAACAAAGGAGGATATTTCGGGATTGGACGGTATTTTTTTAAATCAGTCGCCAAAGAAAGTAACAACTTAAAATCAAGATAGCCACAGGTAGCAATTGACTTAAGATCAAACTTTTTACCTAAATGTTGATTTATTTCTCCGACAAAACCGAGCTTTATTGTTTTCTCTTTTTTAGTTATTTTAATTTGGGCGGTTTTGGCAGGTTGCCAATATTTCGGCGTTACTCTCACTGGTTTGAAAACAAAATTTCTAATGCCCAGGTCAGAAAGCAGAACTTCAATAATGCCTTTTAACTGGTAAAACTGTTTGCCGGTCATTAGAAGCGCCAATTTTAGCTTTTCCTCCGGCAGGTCAGCTTTCTTGGGTAAATAGACATTGCTCAACTCAAAAATATTAATATTTTCTTTTAAGTTTTGGTTTTGCTTTAAAACTTTTAACAATGAAGGTAAAAGATTTTTTCTAAGGTAAACCCAATCTTCGGTAAGCGGGTTTTTAATTTTGAGATGCTTTTTTGGTTCAAAACCAAACTTTAACAATTCTTCTTCGGATTGGAACGAATAAGAATAAATTTCCGTAAAACCTAAATTTTTTAAAAGATTTTTTGTCTTAGTTTCCCAACTAAAGTCAAAGTCCGGCTTTTCCGGTTTAAAATAAAGCGGGGGCAAAAAGCTTGACATATTATGATAACCGAAAATTCGGGCAACTTCTTCCACGATGTCTTCCGGAATATTTATGTCCTTTGCCCGCCAGGAAGGAACTTGAATAGTGAATAAAGACTTATGAATAGTGAATAAAGAATGGAAACCAAGAGAATCTAAGATTGCTTGTATTCTTTTCGGTGTAATATCTGCCCCAAGGTATTGTTTAATTAATTGAAGTGGTACTTTTATTTTTTGTGGTTTACTAGGTTTCGGATAAATGTCAATTATTTTGTCAAAGACAGTGCCGGAGGCGTAATTTTCTATCAAATTTATGCCTTTATTAATTGCCGGCAAAATCATTTCCGGATCAGGTGATTTTTCAAATAAAGCGGCTGCTTCCGTACGTTTACCCAACTTCATTGAAGTCCGACGGATTAGAACTGGATCGTATATTTGAACAAATAAAAGAATGTTTTTAGTTTTATTAGTAACATGGCTTACGGCTCCGCCCATGATACCGCAGAGGTCTATTAATCTGCCTGAACCATCTTCAATAACAATGTCATTTCCTGGGAGCGTGTGAGTTTGACCGTCAAGGGTAGTAATTCTTTCTCCTTTTTCACTGTTTCTTAAAATCATGGTTTGTTTTTTGATTTCGTCCCAATCAAAAACATGGAATGGCTGGCCCAGCTCCTTCATAAGATAATTGGTAATGTCAACAAGATTATTTATCGGCCTTAAGCCGGCTTTTATCAGCCGATCTTGGATCGTTTTTGGGGAAGGCTTAATGGTAATGTTTTTAATAATGGCAGCGGTAAACCGAGGACAAAGCTTATGGTTTTTAATTTGGACTTTCAAAACAGAACTTTTAGAAGTGGTTTTAAGTTTTAATTTTTTCTTATAGGGATCTTTTTTTAGACTGGCGGAAATTTTGAATTGAGGCAGAATGGTGGTCAATTCCCTGGCAACACCTAAAACACTCATCATATCAGGCCGGTTGCTGGTAATTTCAATATCAAAAACAGCATCATTGCCAGTCTTTATAATTTTTTCCACCGAAGCACTGCAAAGAGATAAGCACTCGGCAATTTTTTCCGGTTTTGCCCTTGTTTCTAAGTAATCTTTAAGCCAAGAATTTGGGATTAGAATGTTCATATTTTCAAATTTCAGAATTGTTCCAAAAATCTTAAATCATTTTGGTATAAAATTCTCATATCAGGAATTTTAAGGCCAGAACCCATCATTAATACCCGTTCTACCCCCCAACCAAAAGCAAAACCAGTATATTTCTTAGGGTCAAGACCACCGGCTTTTAGGACATTAGGGTGCACCATCCCAGATCCCCCTAATTCCAGCCACCCTTCTTTGCAAAAACGGCAACCCTTACCTTCACAAATACCACAAGTAACATCAACTTCAAACGATGGTTCTGTAAATTGAAAATGGAATGGTCTTAGCCTTGTTTTTCTTTTTGGACCAAAATACTCTTGAGCAAAATAGTCAAGCGTGCCTTTAAGGTGTGGGATTGCAATATTTTTGTCAATTACCAAACCTTCAAATTGATGGAACATGGGAGTATGAGAAGGATCGTAGTTTGGCCGATAACACTTACCGATATTTGTCATTCTTATTGGAGGTTTGATTCTTTGCATTTCCCTAACTTGGCCATTTGAGGTATGAGGAGTGAGGCATAACCGGCCAAATTTAGTTGATAAAGAAGCATTAATATAAAAACTTTCAAAATCATCTCTGGCGGGATGATCAGGAGGCATGTTGAGACTTTCAAAAGCATACCAATCCCACTCCACTTCAGGATAGCGAACGCGGACGAAACCGATGTTTTCAAAAATGCGACTGATTTCCTCGATCGCCAAAGTCACTAAATGCAGATGACCTTGGGGTGGTTTTTTCCCCGGGAGCGTGACATCAAAAAATTCTTCCTTTTCCTCACTTTCAACAATCAGGGATTTTTGTTTAAGGTCAATGGCTGTTTGAATTGCCTGTTTGACTTCATTAATCAGCTGGCCAAGCTGAGCTCTTTTTTCCTGCTTAAGTTTTGGCAGTTTTTTTAAAAGCTGGTTAACCTTGCCTCTTCGGCCTAAAAAAGAAATTTTTAAAGCGCAAAGTTCTTTCTTTTCTTTGCATTCCCGGATCAAAGCTAGCGCTTCGTTATTTAAATTATGAAGTTCTTCTCTCATTTAGGGCAAACAGTTTTGACTATTTGGGAAAAGGTTTCGGCATCATTTAAAACCAATTCAGCCAGGATTTTACGATCCAACTTAATTTTGGCTTTTTTAAGAAGGTAGATAAAGCGGCTGTATTTTAAACCAAAAGGCGTCAACCCGGCATTAATTCTTTGAATCCAAAGTCTACGAAAATCTCTTTTTCTGCGTTTACGGCCATGATAACTATATTGGCCAGCATGCAACGCGGCATCTTTTGAGACCTTATAAAGACGGCCTTTACTCATACGCATCCCTTTGGTTCTTTTTAAAACCTTTAAGTGCCGTCTTTTTCTTTTAAAACCTGTTTTTACCCTCATTTTTTTTCCAAACCTGGATCTCCGCCAGCTGGCGGAGATCTACGATCCTGGATAGTATAGATTTAGGTTTTCTAGTAACCTAGAGTTTTTTTAATTTTTTTGGCAATTTTGCCGGTAACTAATTTTGGGACTCTTTGCCGCCGTTGTCTTTTCTTTGTTTTTTTGGCATTCAAATGCCGGGCAAAAGAACCGCGGCGGATGACTTTGCCAGTTTTGGTGACTTTAAATCTTTTTAGAACTGATTTTCTTGTTTTCTGCTTGGGCATTTTCACCTCTTTTATTTGTTTGTTTTATTGGTGTGATTACCATCATTAGAAGTTTACCTTGAAATTTAGGTTCAACTTCCATTTTGGCAACATTTTTTAACTGTTCAAAAGCCCGGGTCAAAAGTTCAAAGCCAAACTGTTTTCTGGTAATTTGTCGGCCCACAAACTTTACCGTTAGTCTGATTTTATGGCCTTCGGTTAAAAATTCTTTGGCGCGATTTACTCGGACTTCAAAATCATTACTGGCAATAAAAGGGGTAAACCTGATTTCTTTTAAGTACTGTTTTTTACCTTTCTTGCCCGCTTTCAGTTTTTTATCTTCCTGATATTTAAATTTTTTAAAATCAATTAATTTACAGACCGGAGGATTCGCATTGGGTGCAACCTCAACTAAATCCAAACCTTTTTGTCTTGCTTTAAATAAGGCTTCCTGAGTGGAAATAATACCGACTTGTCCACCTTTTTCATCAACTACCCGGACCTTTGGGGCTTGGATATATTGATTGAGTTGATAAAACCGTTTTATCTTAAAACCTCCTTTGGTTTAGAATCCTAACTACTAAATTTAGGAATTCAAGACATATTTTATCAAATTTATTTCTTTTCTTCAATCTCTTTTTTAATTTTAGCCATAAATTCAGGAAGAGTCATTGGACCAAGATCTTTTTCGCCTCGCTTGCGCACGGAAACTTTGTTTTCCTTTTCTTCCCGAGGACCGACAATAAGCATATAGGGAATTTTCTGTTCTTCAGCCCTTCTAATTTTCTTTTGCATAGTTTCCTGTTGACGATCCAACTCTACCCTTAGATTTTGCTTTTTTAATTCAGCTTCAAGTGTTTGAGCATATTTTTTCTGCTTATCCGAAATAGGGATAACCATGATTTGCACTGGTGACAACCAGACAGGAAAGGCGCCGGCAGTATGTTCAATATAGACACCCATAAATCTTTCCAATGAACCGAGTAAAGCCCGATGAATCATAAAAGGCGTTTTTTCTTTACCGTCTTTATCAATGTATTTCATCTTAAACCTGTACGGTAGATTAAAATCTATTTGGATTGTAGAAAGTTGCCACCTTCTTCCCAATGAATCAATACCATCAATATCAATCTTTGGTGCATAAAAGACAGCACCGCCGATATCAGTTTCATAATCTTTATGGCCTGAAGCGATTAACACTTTTTTTAAAGCTGATTCTGCCTCGTTCCAATCCTTGTTGCTGCCAAAATATTTATCCAGATTGTCAGGGTCCTTTACTGATAATTTAAAGATCAAATTTTCCATTTTTAGAGTTTTAAAAATATAGATAGTGATGTCTAAGGCAGCCGTGATTTCGTCAATCAATTGCTCTTTAGTGCAGATAATATGAGCGTCATCTTGGGTGAAACCTCGCGGTCTTACCAGGCCATGAAGCTCCCCTGACTTTTCAAACCTATAGACTGTACCCATTTCTGTCCATCTGATCGGCAGATCCCTGTAACTTCTTTTTTCAGAAGTGTACATCTTGACATGAAAAGGACAGTTCATCGGTTTTAAGCGATATTTTTTGCCTTCTACTGTTAAAGGGCCATACATACTGTCCGCATAAAACTTTAAGTGGCCGGAGTGCTCCCAGAGCTTTTCCGAACCGATATGAGGGGTTGAAACCGGTTTATAACCGCGTTTGAAATAAGTATTTAAAGCAAAGTCCATGAGTAAGTGTCTGATCATGGCGCCATTGGGAAGATATAGAGG
>DATKWX010000024.1:0-7360 GCA_035529355.1 Bathyarchaeia archaeon | reverse complement strand
AGAGGTGCATATTGGCAACTTTGTGGGCATGGTCAAGCCTTTTTTTGAGATGGCCAAAAAAGCTAAAAAAGTTTATTACTTTATTGCTGATTTGCATGCCTTAACAACGGTTAAAAATAGGGAGGAGTTGCAAAGGAATGTGGAAAACATTGTTTTGTCTTATTTGGCTTTTGGTGTTGATACCAGCAAAGTCATTTTTTACCGCCAGTCAGATATCGGCTTGCATCCGGAACTGCAAACCATTTTAAATAATGTTACTCCTTTGGGTTTAATCAAGCGTTGTCACGCTTACAAAGACAAACTGCAAAAAGGTTTTGATCCGGAGAAAGTCAACATGGGCCTTTTCAATTATCCGATTCTTATGGCGGCCGATATCCTATTGTATGATCCTGATTATGTTCCTGTAGGAGAAGACCAAAGACAACACGTGGAAGTAACCAGAGAAATAGGCCAATATTTTAACAAAACTTATGGTCAGACTTTCAAATTGCCTGAAGTTTATATTCGCCAAGAAGCAGGGCGTTTGGTAGGCACTGATGGCAAGCGAAAAATGAGTAAATCATTGGGTAATGTGATTTCTGTTTTTAGCGATGAAAAAACCTTAAAAAAACAGATAATGGGTTGTTTTACAGATCCCGAAAGAATTCATTCCACTGATCCGGGCAGGGTTGAGGGTAATCCGGTATTTATTTACCATGATTTGCTTAATGACAATAAAAAGGAAGTTGAGGATTTAAAGAAACGCTACCGATTGGGTAAAGTGGGTGATGTTGAAGTTAAAGAAAAATTATTGAAGGCGCATTTGAAAAAGTTTGCCCAAGTGAGAAAACGCTATAATGAATTGCAAAATAATCCCCAGTTGATTAAAAAGATTTTGCAAGAGGGAGCTAAGAAAGCTCGGGAAGTAGCTGAGAAAAAGATGATGCTGGTAAGAGAAAAAATCGGCTTGACCAATAAATACTCGTTTTTTAAATATTAAAAAAACTCAAAATTTAAAATGCAAAACGCAAAACTGAAATTAAAAATTAAAAATAATTGGTGGAATAATTTTTATCGCAGAGGCGGAGATTAGTTTATTGTTTAAATATTTAAACTAAAACCCGCTTAAAGCGGGTTTTTTAATAAATCGCGAACTAAATTTTGCTATTAAAGACTAGGAGTTTAACATGAATAAAAATAAAAATGCAATTGGAATAATTGGCGGGGTGGGACCGCAGGCAACTAAGTTTATTTATGAGAAAATTATTGAATTTTCTCAAACCAAATATGGGGCTAAAGACAATGATGATTATCCTAAGATAATTATTTATTCGGTTCCTATTCCAGATTTTATTAGTGACGAAAAGCGT
Organism: Bathyarchaeia archaeon; assembly: GCA_035529355.1. Lineage (GTDB taxonomy): Bacteria > Patescibacteriota > Microgenomatia > UBA1400 > UBA1400 > DATKWX01. Next base: position 6,011 of record DATKWX010000024.1, on the reverse strand, counting down.
TTGGAGCAAGCAAAAAAGATGCTAATTACAGCCACCAAATCATTAACTAAAGCTGGAGTTACTAAACTCAGTATTGCCAGCAACACGGTTCATATTTTATTGCCTAAGTTAAGAAAGCAGACAATAATAGATTTTCTTTCGGTAATAGAAATAACAGCTAAAAAATGTAGTAATTGTGGTTTTAAAAAGGTAGGAATACTGGGCAGCCCGATTTTAGTTAAATCTGGTATATATACAAAAGCACTTAGAAAATATGGAATTAGAACTATTCTTCCTACAAAGGAAGAATTACAGATTGCGGAAGACATCATCAGAGATGTTTTGGCGGGAGGAAAGGACGGAGATAAAAAGCAAAAATATATAAAAGTGCTAAATGAACTTTTTACCAGAGGTGCTGAGGCGATTATTTTGGGTTGTACTGAGTTGCCTTTAGCAGTCAATTATGAAGCCTTGGGTAATAAAACCATTAATTCTGATGAAGTTTTGGCAGAAGCTTTAACTGACTATTATTATGAATAATTATTTCATCTATCAATCATGGTGGGGAGTGGTTTATCCGCGAAGTGGGTGGTGGAACTAATGGTTTAAAAAATATAAAGTTTAACCCCCGCTTAGACGGGGTTTTTAATAAGTTAGATCCTGAAATAAATTCAGAGCCTGCCCCGAATTCATTTCGGGGATGACATGAAAGGATAAATATGAATAGCACAAAAATTATGCTTTCAGAAAAAGAAATACCCACTCATTTTCTGAATATCAACTATTTTTTAAAAAAATATTTGGGTAAACTGCCGGAGCCGCCTTTAAATCCGGCGACCAAAAAGCCGATCGAGGCTAAAGATTTAGCGCCCATTTTTCCGATGGAACTGATACGTCAGGAGGTTTCCTTGGAAAAATCAATTCCCATTCCCGATGAAGTAAGGGAAATCTATAAGCTTTACCGGCCGACACCTTTGTTTAGAGCTTTTAGGCTGGAAAAGTTTTTGGGAACACCAGCTCATATTTACTATAAATATGAAGGGGCCAGTCCGGCAGGCAGTCATAAATTAAACACGGCTCTAGCGCAGGCCTATTATAACCAGCGGGAAGGAGTGAAGATGCTGGTAACTGAGACCGGAGCTGGCCAGTGGGGGTCGGCACTGAGTATGGCTTGTAATTTTTTTGGGCTCAAATGTTTGGTGTTCATGGTTAGAATTTCCTATGAACAAAAGCCTTACCGTCGCGTGGTGATGCAGATGTTTGGGGCTGATGTCATTTCCAGCCCTTCCCAAAAAACAAAAATAGGCAAGGTATTTTTGAAACAAGACGTAGATACTCACGGCAGTTTGGGTATGGCTATTGCTGAGGCTATAGAAATCGCGGCCCAGCGAAAAGAAGCCAAATATTCCTTGGGCAGCGTTTTAAACCACGTGCTTTTACACCAAACCATCATTGGTCAAGAAGTAAAAAAGCAAATGGAAAAAGCTGGTGAATACCCGGATATCTTAATTGGCTGCTGCGGCGGAGGTAGCAATTTTGCTGGTTTTGCTTATCCGTTTTTGGCAGATAAGCTGGCCGGCAAAAAGCCAAGGTTAAAGTTTATTGGCGTTGAGCCGAAAAGCTGTGCTTCCATGTGTAAAGGTGAGTACCGTTATGATTTTGGGGATACGGGCAAGCAAACACCTTTGCTTAAAATGGAAACTTTGGGTTGTAGTTTTGTGCCGCCGCCGATTCATGCCGGTGGTCTCAGATACCATGGGATTGCGCCCAGCATGGCTTTTTTGCATCAGCAAAAAATATTTGAGGCAAGATGCTATAACCAGCTTAAAATTTTCAAAGCGGCCATCCAATTTGCCCAGGCAGAAGGGATTATAGTAGCGCCAGAAACTGCTCACGCGGTCAAAGCAGCTATTGATGAGGCTAAAAAAGCCAAAAAAGAGGGCCGGAAAAAAGTAATTGTTTTTAACCTTTCCGGCCATGGGTTTTTAGACCTTAAAGGCTACGATGATTTTTTAAAAGGAAAGTTAAAATGAAGAAAAAAATAACTCTACTTTTAATAAACAAATTAAAGACTCACGAGGCAGTTTGTCAAAGAAGAGTTTTGGAATTAATGGGGCAAATAAAAAAAGAGGGTTATTTGAAGAATCCGGTGGTGGTTGATAAGGAGACTTTAGTTCTTTTAGACGGCCACCATCGGCTAGCTGCCCTTAAAAAAATAGGAGTTAAAAGGATTCCTGCTTTTTTGATTGATTATAAAAATAGTAAAGTGAAAGTTTATCTTAGAAGAAAGGAGTTATTGACAGATTTAATTAAAGAAGCGGTGATCAGAAAGGCTTTGATCAATCAGGTTTTTCCTCAAAAGACAACTAGACATTTATTGGGATATAGGCCAAGAAATATAAATATAAAACTGAAAAACCTGGTTTAGCTTTGTTTAATCTTTGTTTTTTTTCTCAGTAGGGTTAAAATAATCTTTATGAGAAAAAGACTTATGAACATTGCTAGAGGCGTGGTGCGAAAAGAGCCGAATTATGTTTATTATTGGCTAAAGTTTCTGGTGGGTTTTAGTTTTGGCTTGATTTCGCCTGTTTATGCCATCCTGCTTTTTTCTAAAGGTTTGAATGCTTTTCAAGTAGGGATGATAAACTTGGTTTTTGTCTTGGGGAATGTCTTTTTTAGTTTGCCGGCCGGTGCTTTGGCCGATTCCTGGGGAAGAAAAAAAACTTTTATAGTTTCTACCTTATTTCAAGGTTCAGCCTTTTTAGCTTATGCTTTTGGTCAAAGCTGGCCTTTTTTTGCTTTGGGTGAATTCCTTTCTAGCATCGGTTTTGTGGCCATGATAGGAGTTTTGGAAGCGTGGGTAGTTGATGCTTGGAGATCACCTGCTATTCGTTTAGACACAGAAGAAGAGGAGTATGGCTTTTTATTTTCCCGTGCTGAGGTAGCGGGCAATTCAGCCAGTATTATAGGAGGTATATTAGGTGGTCTTTTAGGAGCAGTATCTTTACAACTGCCGTTTTTAATAGGAGCAATAACCAATTTTTCTGTACTGCCGATGGCCTTGATTTTAATGAAAGAAGAATGGGTAGAAAGAAAGCTAAAAATAAAACAGGTAATCAGCAAATCATTAAAAACATTAATCGAGGGAACTAAGGAAGGATTAAAAAATAGACTTATAAGTAGAGTGGCTTTGTTTGCGGGCATGACAATGGTTGGCCTTAAAGCCTTGGATATGTATTGGTCTAAAAGATTTGTTGATCTAGCTTTGGGCAGGGTTTGGATTACTGGCTATCTTTGGCCGTTGATGATGATATTTATGGTTATGGGAAGCTTTATGGTTAAATGGTGGTCGGAGAGAAAGAAAGATTACCTTGTTGGTCTAAAAGGAATGGCTTTACTAATGAGTGTGACAATTTTTTTATCAGCGGTTCTGAAAAATTTTTATTTTCCCGTGTTTTTCTTTTTATTGTATGAAATAGGCAGGGGTTTTTACCGACCAGCCCTGTTGGGTTATTTTAATAAGGTTGTTTCTTATCAGAAAAGAGCAACGATTTTGGCTTTTAGCAATATGGCAATTTGGTCGGGAGCGGCCATCGGTTTACTGACTTTAGGTTGGATAGCAAAGCGGTTTTCTATTGAATGGGCATGGTTGGGAGCAAGCGTGGTGTTTTTGCTGGCTATAATTCCCATATTAAGGTTAAAAAAAATGTGCTAAGATATACTTTATAAAGTAGGGGAAATAGATGAAACTTACAGAAATTAGAAAAAAAGAAGAAAAAAAACAGCAAGTTAAAAAAAATAATAGACAGAGACAACCTCAAACAGTGAGAAAGTTCGAATTCAAGGTGAGTTTTAACTTAAAAAAAATTTTAACCTGGGTTTTGATTGCTTTTTTAATCCTTTCTTTTATCTTCTCTTTAAGCGGTCCTGTTCCTCAAGGAGATAAAAGCCTGCCTCAGGTATTAAATGATGTTAGGGAAGACAGGATAGAAAAGATAGAAATAGAAGGCGATACTTTATTGGTGGAATATAAGGATGGAGGTTTGTTTAAATCACGCAAAGAACCCCAGGTTTCTTTTGATGAGGTTTTGAGGAACAGCGAGATTAACCCGGTTGATGTTAACTTTGAAATTAAAGACCAATCAATGCTTAAGGCTTGGGGCAGCATTTTGGAAATCCTGCTTCCGGTTGTTTTGACCGGCTTGATCTTCCTCTGGCTTTTTAAGCAAGCTCGGGGAGCCCAGGATTCAATTTTTGCTTTTGGTCGGAGCAAGGCAAGACTTTTTGCTAAAGGTAAGCAACAAGTTAAGTTTGCTGATGTGGGTGGAGTGGATGAAGCTAAAAAAGAACTGGAAGAAGTCGTCGACTTTTTAAAGCATCCTAAGAAATATCAGGCTTTGGGTGCGCGGACGCCCAAGGGAGTATTACTGGTTGGCCCGTCCGGTTGCGGTAAAACCTTGATGGCCAAAGCCGTGGCTGGAGAGGCCAACGTGCCTTTTTTCTCAATGGCCGGCTCCGAGTTTATGGAAATGTTGGTCGGAGTTGGGGCATCACGCGTTCGCGACCTCTTCTCCACGGCTAAAAAAGCCGCCCCGGCGATAATTTTCATTGACGAAATAGATGCAATTGGCAGAGTAAGGGGATTGGGTGTGGCCGGCGGCCATGACGAAAGAGAACAAACTTTAAACCAGATTTTGGTAGAAATGGATGGTTTTACGCCAAATGATAACGTAATAGTCATGGCTGCCACTAACAGGGGAGATTTGTTGGATCCGGCGCTGATGCGGCCGGGCAGATTTGATCGTCGGGTAATGCTTGATTTACCGGATATTGAGGGAAGAAAAGTAATTTTAAATATCCACAGCAAAGGTAAACCCTTTAGCGGAGAAGTTGGTTGGAATAAAGTGGCTAAAAGAACAGTTGGTTTTTCCGGGGCGGATTTGGAAAATATGTTGAATGAGGCAGCTATTTTAGCAGCTCGGTCTGATAAAAAGGCCATTGACTGGGAGGATATTGAGGAAGCGGCAACAAAAGTTAAATTAGGACCGGAGAAAAAAAGATTGCAGACAAAGCTTGACCGGAAAATGACCGCTTATCACGAAGCCGGTCATGCGGTGACAACTTTCTTATTGCCGCAAATGGACCCGGTTCATCGGGTAAGCATTGTTTCCCGGGGAATGGCTTTGGGTTATACCTTGATTCCGCCTAAAAAGGATAGGATTCATGAGACCAGTAGCCATTTGTTGGAAACGATTACTTCTTTGTTGGGTGGCCGGGCAGCGGAAAATCTTCAGTTTAAAGAATTCACCTCCGGTGCCTCGAGCGACATTAACCATGCGACACAACTGGCGCGGAAAATGGTGGTTGAATACGGAATGAGTGATTTGGGGCCGATAAATTTAGGGCCGCAGGTTGACATCGCTGAATGGGGAAGGACATATTTTGAGCCAACTCAGATTTCACCGGAGATGGCGGCCAAAGTGGATAGGGAGATTAAGAAAATTGTCGATAATTGTTATAAAGAAGCAAGGGAAATTTTGCAGAAAAATAAAAAGAAGTTGAGCCAGGTGGCAGAAAAATTAATAGAAAAAGAAACGCTGGAAGGAGAGGAATTTGAAACTTTAATGGAGGCTTAGAAAGATATATAAGACTGACAAGAATATATTTTATAAATTTAAAGTAAAAAAAGGCTGCCCATTGGGGCAGTTTTTTAAACTTATTTATGTGCGAATTAGATCCTCAACTAGGAGCTTACAGGGAGGCGAGCATAGAAGCTGGTAGGTACAGAGATGCTGATTCTGAGCCGGATTATCCAATGGATCCTTATGGGAGAAGTGATTTTGGTGCTATAGCCGCAAGCGGTACAGAAGGCCTTCCTGATCTATTAGGAAATTTGCAGCCTTGGATTAAGATGGAAGAGACCCGAGATGTTTTGAATGAAGCTTTAGCTTATTGTCAGGAGAAGATGTGGGTTGAGCAAATGATGGGTGAAGAAAGAAAGGATGCTGCCATTGTTTTTTTGCCAGGCCAAA
>DATKWX010000023.1:0-2185 GCA_035529355.1 Bathyarchaeia archaeon | reverse complement strand
TTGCGGGCCCACGCCCGCTACCTGAGTAACATGGGTTTTTCCCTTATATCTCATTTTGGCGTTATTTTCCATGTAGGCCATGACGGTCTTAATTGTTTTTCCTTTTCTTTCCAGCTCCTTAAGATGGTCAAAGGTGAATTTGGAAGAGGTAACTCCGCCGCCGGGCATACCGCCGCCTTCATCTTCGGACCCCATACTTAATTCTCCGGGCATGATCACCAAAGTGTTTGCTCCCAGGCTTTCAAACTGCTCTAAAACATAATTTTTTAGGCCCGAACCAATAGCTACCAGCAAAATAACGGCGGAAACGCCGATAATAATACCCAGCATCGTTAAGAAGGTTCTAGTTTTGTTTGTCCTGATGGCATCAAAGGCAACGGTAAATGATTCGTTAAACTGCATATTAATTAACTATTTTGCCGTCCAGTAATTTAACAATTTTTTTGGTTTGCTGGGCTAACTCGGGGTCATGGGTAACAATAACAATGGTATGACCTTTTTGGTTTAATGATTTTAAAAGAGTCATTACTTCTTGGCCGGATTTGGTATCAAGATTACCGGTTGGTTCATCAGCCAAAATCATTTGCGGGTTGTTGACCAAGGCTCGAGCAATCGCCACTCTTTGTTGCTGGCCGCCGGAAAGCTGGTTGGGATGATGGTCAACTCTGTCTTCCAAACCAACCTTTTTAAGTTGTTCTAAGGCGCGTTTTCTTCTTTCCTGACTACTGATGTTACTGTACAAAAGTGGCAGTTCAACATTTTTTAAGGCCGAAACCCGAGGAAGGAGGTTAAATGATTGGAAAATAAAACCGATCTTTTGGTTACGGACCTCGGCCAATTGTTCGTCGGATAAACCAGCGACTTTTCTGTTGTCAAAATAAAACTTGCCCTCAGACGGTCGATCTAAACAGCCGATAATGTGCATGAGTGTGGATTTACCCGAACCAGACGGACCGATAATTGACATCAGGTCTCCTTTATTAATCTGAAGATCAATTCCGTCAAGTGCTTTAACTGAAATACCATCCATTTGGTAGGTTTTTTTAATTGCTACCAATTTTATCAGAGGCTTCATTTTTTCTTTTCTTTAAGCTTTTCGAGCTCTTTAAATCCCGAAGTTATAATCAGTTCGCCCTCTCCAAGGCCATTGACAATTTCGATATTAATATCATCGCTGATGCCCGTTGTTACTGGTTTTACAACCGGAGTGTTATCTTTTAACACCCAAACATAGGTTCCGTTTTCTTCACCTTCAGAAACCACAGTTACAGGTACGCTTAAGACATCTTTTCTCTCTTCAACAAAAACTTCAACATCGCCATTCATACCCAATTTAAACTTTTCATTTTCCGTATTTGGCGGCAGTAGAAACTTGATGTTAAAAGCAGTCCCACCGCCGGAGGTGGTAGTGGCCGTGAAATCAACTTCATGAACACTGGTGCTGATTTGTTCATCCGGGTAAGCATCAAGCAAGAGGCTTGCTTGCTGACCGGTCTTTATTTTGGCAATGTCAATTTCGTCAATAGAAGCGGAAAAATATAATTTTTCCGGGCTGGTAATAACAATTTTATCGGAAACAAAGTAGACATTGGTGCCGGGATAAGGACAGGTTATTTCAGTAACAATACCGTCAATGGGACTGACTAAGGTGCTGTATTTTAAGGCTATGTCGGCAATTTCCACATCCAGTACCGTCCGGTCAAGGTCAAACTGGGCTTTTTCCTTGGCTCTTCTGATAGTTTCGCTTAAGGCGGCATCTTTATAAGTATCCAAGTTGGTTTGCTCATAATCCCAACGTTCGTTCATATAGTCTAAAAGTTCTTGATGAAGCGTTTTTTCCAGCTCTTTTATATTAATTGAAGCGACTGCCTGCCATTTTTTCACTTTATCGCCTTTTTTAACTCCTACCCAAGCTAATTGACCGGAGGTTTGGAATCTTAAAGTTGCTTCTTCCTCGGATTTGATTTCTCCTGAAGCGGAAATGACAAGGCCGATATCTTTTCTTTTTACTGTTGTTGTTTGGATTTTAGGCTGTTTTTTGGCGGCAAAAAACCTAAAGCCAAAAAAGCCAAGCAAAAATAAAAAAATGAGGCTGGCTAAAAATATTTTTCTTTGCCAAATAAAAGAAATGACTTTGTTTTTCATAAGCCTGATATCAATTTACTATTTTGGGCAGAAAAAGACA
>DATKWX010000022.1:0-6015 GCA_035529355.1 Bathyarchaeia archaeon | reverse complement strand
ATGAGAAAAAAAGGCAGTAGAGTGGTTTTTGACGGTAAAGTAGTTCTTAAAAATGGAAAGCTAATTTGAGGATGGCAATTAGACCGACAAAGAAAAGACTTAAAATTAAAGATCTTCTTATGTCTTTTTTGATCAATTCCGGTTCATAGCTTAATAATAACTTTTCACTTACCTTTTTGTTTACTGATTTTTCAAGATTTTCAGTTGCGTTTTGCGTGATTGTGTTTGCTGCTTTTCTATCCCAAATTGTTGTTTCGGTTTTAACTGAAGTGGCATTACGTTTACCAAGTTCTCTTCTTAATCTGGCAATTATTTTTTGCTCTTTGGTTCTTCTTTTTTTCCCCATAGCCCAAACTATTTTATCACGCTGGTTTTCTATTTTCCACCTATTCCGCTCGTCATTCCCGGGTTCTTCGTCATTCCCGCCCCCCTGCGTCATTCCCGCGAAGGCGGGAATCTATACAGATAAAGACTCTTTATATAGATTCCCATTTACATGGGAATGACGTTTTTGGATTCCGCATCAAGTGCGGAATGACAAATTTCTATTGACAAAGAGGATTAAAATTCATACAATCTTAAAAGAATACAGATGTTACTCAATCAACTGGTTAATTCACCAATAATTTTTTTTGTTCTCTTTGTTTGGCTTTTTGTTTTAAGCTTTTTCTTGTTTCGGACCCTCCGCCACTACTACCATCTTACTTCTAAGGTCAAAAAAGGAGATCTAAAATCAATTTTAGAAGAGATTTTGTCCAAAATTGACAAACAGGAAAAAGAGCTTGGTACTTTGGATCAGAGATTTGAGAAGTCAGAAGAAGAGGCGCAAACTTATTTACAAAAAATTGGTTTTGTTCGTTTCAATCCTTTTTCCGACACTGGCGGTGATCAAAGTTTTTGCCTGGGTTTTCTTGATGCCGAAGACAATGGTATTGTTTTAAGCTCCCTTCATAGCCGCGGTCAAACCCGGCTTTATGCCAAAACCATTAAAAGCGGAAAGGGAAAGGAATTAGAACTTTCTAAAGAAGAAGAAGAAACAATTAAAAAAGCAAAGAAAGGAAAATAAAAGATGAAAAAGCTAAATTCCGAGAAAATATTTTTAATCTTAGCCTTTTTAGGCATTTATCTTTTATCAACCGGTGTTTCTTTTGCCGCTTTTAATTTCTTCCGCCTTAAAACTCCGTTGGAAAAAGCTGGTACAGGTATTGTTACTGAGGAGGAATTACTGATAGAAGTTTCCGGACCTACGAAAGATGAATGCCCTCTTACAGGTAAGATGTATACTGAGGCAGAAAAAGAGCGATGGTCAGGTAAGAGGCCTTTGTTTGTCATGGTGGAAAACCATGAGGAAGCCCGGCCTCAATCTGGTTTATCCAAGTCCGATATTGTTTACGAAGCGGTCGCCGAAGGTGGCATTACCCGTTTTGGAATAGTTTATTTATGCGATACGATTGCCAGAGAAACTATTATTGGTCCGGTCAGAAGTGCGCGAACCTACTTTTTGGATTGGGCCTCAGAATATGGCGAAAGTCCTTTATATGCCCATGTTGGCGGTGCTCACTGTGATCCTCAAACAGGAGAAGGTTGTCTTAACACGGGTAAAGCTGATGCTTTAGGTCAGATTGCTGATTATGGTTGGGAAGGTGAAAACGACCTGAATCAATTTTCCATTGGCTATCCCACTTTTTGGCGTGACTATGAGCGTATTGGCCATACTGTTGCTACCGAACATACGATGTACAGTACCACCGAAAGGTTGTGGTCTTCAGGTCAGGATAGAGGATGGAGCAATCTTAATCCTGAGGGAGAGGATTGGCAAAAAAGCTTTGTCAGTTGGAGCTTTAAAGATGATACTTCGGACGCGGAAAGGGGTGGAGTTAACAAAATTGAGTTTTCTTTTTGGCAAGAATATGGTGATTATACCGTTACTTGGGACTATGACAAGGTAAACAACGAATACAAAAGAAGTAATGGCGGTGAGGCTCATCTGGATTTGAATAACAACCAGCAGTTGACGGCAAAAAATGTGGTGATTCAATTTAGCAAAGAGTCATCGGCCAATGATGGTTACCCCGGCAATATTCACTTGCTTTATGGAACAATTGGTGAAGGTAAGGCCTTGGTTTTTCAGGATGGCCAAGCAATTAAGGCCAAATGGAGTAAAGCCAGCAGAAAGGGAAGGACTGAATTTACTACCGAATCCGGAAAGGAAATAAAATTTGTCCGGGGAAGGATTTGGATAGAAGTATTACCGCAAGGTAACGAGGCTAAATATTAAAATGGCGCTTTTTGGCGCTAAACGCCTGCCCCTAAAAAGACTTTACCTAACTTTTAAAGTCGCAAAGAAAAGGAGTTTAAAATGGCGTCACTTCAAGATCTCTTTGTCTCAAAAGTAAGAGCCAAACTTTTGCAGATTTTCCTCTCTGACCCAAAAGAGATATTTTACGTCCGTCAATTGGTCAGAAAAACGGATGAAGAGATTAACGCTGTCCGCAGGGAGCTTAAAAGAATGGAAGAACGGGGGATGGTTAGCAAAGAGGCTCGGGCCAATCGTCTTTATTATGGTTTTAGGAAAAATTACCTTTTTCATGAAGAACTGCTGCGTTTGGTTTGTAAAACCAGCGGTTTAGGTTGGCAAATAATCAAAAATAAAAATAAAATCGGCCGGCTCAAGTTTGTCATGCTTTCCGGTCGTTTTGCCCGGCAAAAAGAACATCTTTCTCAAAACGTTGACCTTTTGGTGGTCGGTGAGGTGGTTTTGCCCCAACTGGCAGCAGTTGTTCGCGGCTTTGAAGCTAAAATTAGTAGGGAGATTAACTATACTGTTATGACTCAAGAAGAGTTTGAATTTCGCAAAGAGAGACGCGACCCATTTATTACCAGTATTCTTTTGGGAAGTCGGATTATGTTGATCGGCGACGAGGAAGATTTGGTTAGCGGTCGGAGAAAAGATGAAGCAAAAAGTAATGAAGGTAGGCAATAGCCTCTGTGTTACCGTGCCTGCCGATTTTGTCAAAGCCGTGGGAGTAAGGCAGGGAGATATGGTTGAGGTTAAAAAAAGAGTCGAGGCCAACGAAGTGGTTTACAAATTTTCGGGAATACAACAACTTCTCATTGCCGATAGTTTTCTTAAGAAAACAAAGAATAAAGCTTTACACAGAAAGACGTTGAAATAAAGAGAGTGAACAGAAAACATTCCCACCTACTAGTTTGGTTTATTCTGTTTTTAACTGTTGGTTCAGTTTATATCGACTTACCCAAAAATTATCCTCTGAAACTTAACTTGGGTAAATTCAAAATTGACCGGACTCTTTCCTCACCGGAAATCAATCTTTCTTTAGGTTCTTTAAAGTTTAAACGAGACCTGCAGATTAGAAAGGGTCTGGATTTACAGGGCGGTGTACACTTGGTTTTAGAAACAGACATGAAAGATATCAGTCCGGAAGATCAGGATACGGCTTTGGAATCAGTAAGAAACGTTTTAGCTCGCCGAGTTGATCTTTATGGCGTCAGTGAACCGCTAATTCAGACAGCCAAGTCTGAAGCTAAATCAAGAATTATTGTTGAATTGCCGGGAATTAAGGACATTAACGAGGCGATTAGCTTAATTGGTAAAACAGCCCAACTTGATTTTCGGGAACTGACGGAAGAGAAAAAAATTTCTGTTTCTGCAACTCCTTCGGCAGTCATGATTTCTGACTTTATTCCTACCGGATTAACCGGTAAGGAGTTAGAAAAAGCTCAGGTACAGTTTAACCAACAGACTAGCGAGCCGGTGGTTGGTCTAAAGTTTAATAGCGAAGGGGCGGAAAAGTTTAGCCAGATTACCAAAAACAATGTTGGTTTCCAGGTGGCCATTTTTTTAGACGGCCTGCCTATTACCGTTCCCACAGTCAATGAGCCAATTTTAACCGGCGAAGCGATGATCAGCGGCCAATTTGACTTGAAACAAGCTAAAAATTTAGCCATTCAGCTTAACGCCGGCGCTCTGCCCGTTCCCATTAAAATTATTGAACAAAAAACCATTGGTGCCACTCTAGGTGAAGAATCAGTTCAAAAAAGTGTTCGCGCTGGCTTACTTGGTCTTTTATTGGTAGTTTTATTCATGATAAGTATTTATGGTTTTTTGGGGTTTCTGGCAAGTCTTGCCTTGATTATTTACGGTCTCTTAACTTTGGCCTTATATAAACTTATTCCCGTTACTCTTACTTTGCCCGGTATTGCCGGTTTTCTTCTTTCCGTGGGGATGGCGGTTGATTCTAATATTCTTATTTTTGAACGCCTGAAAGAAGAAAGGTGGTCGGGAAAACCGCTTAAGACAGCGATGGAATTGGCTTTTGGCCGAGCCTGGGATTCAATCAAAGATGCCAATGTTTGCACCCTGATAACTTGTTTTGTTTTATTTAATCCGTTTAATTGGAGCTTTTTGAACACCTCGGGTATGGTCCGCGGTTTTGCCCTGACTTTAGCTTTAGGTATCGGTATCAGTTTGTTTACGGGAATTATCGTGGTAAGAACATTGATTAGGTTGTTTTACCAGCCTAAAGAACACCTCTAAAATGGGAAGGATTAGGAAGGAATAAATGAACTTAAACTTGATGAAATATAAGACGATTTATTTTCTGATTTCAGTGATATTTCTAGTGCCTTCCATTTTTTCTTTATTGGTTTGGGGTTTAAAACCGGCCATTGATTTTACCGGCGGCTCGGTTCTAGAAATTAAAAGCGCTCAAGACACCTTGAAGGTGTTACAAAGCAACTCCTCCAAGGTGGAGGAATTAGGAATAGAACTTTTATCTATTCAAGAATCTGGTGAAGGAACCTTTATCCTTAAAATGAAGGAGATTGATAAGGATAAGAAACAAGAACTTTTGGAAGCTTTTCGGCCAAAGGCCGATCATCCTCTGGATGAAAAAAAAGAATTCGGTGAAATTGAAGAAGTCAGGTTTGAAACCTTAGGTCCGGCCATCGGTAGAGAACTGATCAAAAAAACCGTCCTGGCGATTATTTTGGCGGCAGGTTTTATCTTAGTTTATGTGGCTTACCGCTTCCAAGACAAAAAATATGGGGTTTGCGCTATTTTAGCTATGTTCCATGATACGATTATTTTATTAGGAGCTTTTTCCTTACTCGGGCACTTTTTAGGAGTGGAGGTAGATACCCTTTTCGTAACCGCTGTTTTAACTATTCTTTCTTTTTCTGTCCATGATACGGTGGTTGTTTATGATCGGATCAGGGATTCGGTCAGGAGATATCCGCAGGTCGAATTTAGCAAATTGGTTAACAAAGCGGTTGTAGAAACTCTTACCCGGTCAATTAACAATTCCATGACGATTATCTTCATGCTTTTATGTTTGTATTTGTTCGGTGGTCAAACCATCCGTTGGTTTACTTTTGCCCTGCTTTTAGGCACAATTTACGGCACTTATTCTTCCACCTTTACCGCTGCTCCTTTATTAATAGTATGGGAAAATTTCAAAAAAAAGAAGAAATAGTTTACCCTAGTTTTTTTATTAAATTTCTTTTATTCTTTTCAACAAATAGTTTCTCGTATTTTTCTTATCATCTTCCATCACCTCATCAAAAAGTTTTTCCAAAACCTTGCCCACTTTCGGCCCTGGTTTAATTGCCAAAACTTTAATTATGTCATTACCATCTACTTTAAGGTCGGTTAATTGCAAAGGCGTATACATAAGCTTGCCTACTCTTTCCTGCAATTCTCTTAATCTCCACGAGGTAGCTTTACTGCCGCCGCCTTTCCTGTCGCCGATTCTTAACATCATCATCGCATTAATGTTTTCTTTAGCGATTCGGTTTATAAAGCGGCGGATTGCCTTATCCGTCATCTTCGGATCATAAGCAAACATATGGTAACGGACCAAAAGCCACAAAAGTTCTTTGTCTTTTTTGGCAAACTTTAGCCGGTCAGCAATTTTTTTAACTAATCTGGCGCCCACCACCTCGTGGCCGTAAAAAGTAATCTTGCCTTCTTTAATTCTTTGGGCAATAGGTTTG